>JAGWBT010000048.1:0-4088 GCA_021295755.1 Candidatus Poribacteria bacterium | reverse complement strand
TCACTGAACCAATAACTCACTTTGAGAGACAACCGCGGATGTGGGCGCTCCATCTCCTGCACAGGTCTACCACCATCCTGATGCCATCCCGCCCCTTTTCGGGTTCGTAGTACATCGGGTCCTTCCGGCGGGTAAACGATTAAGTGAGAAATGTAGAGTTGGATGTTCCAGCCGAGGATATCCCACAACAACGGAAATACCTTCGGGTTATCAAGCAATTCGAGAAACAGATCATCTGCGGCGATGGTACGGAACTTTTTCATCAGGTCGTGTGGTCCAAGTCCCTGCTTCTTTCGCTCCTCCACATCGATGCGATTAATAGCGATGGTCATTTTATCAACCATTTCTGACGATAGGGCATCTTCAACGATTAGGTAGCCCGCGTCGTTAAACGTTTGAAGCTGCTCATCAGTAGCACAGTATTTTAGCCACTCTTTCTCCATGTCCCACTCCTTTCAATTAGACTCCGCTATGCGGAGTTCGTTGGGTAAACCCAGATCCCCCCAAAGTTTTACACCGTCGCAAAGTGCTTTTGACAATAAGAATACCAATAAAGAGACAAAAATTCAACACTTTTTGGTTCACTTTTTCATTTGATTCTATAGCACCATCTTGATAAAATGAGCGGTAGCACAACGTATGGAGCATGGGAAATTCCTGATGAACACGAAAGAAATTCTGAAAAAGATCCGCCGAATCGAAATTTCCACCAACCGACTTGTCAACAACATCTTCGCCGGAGAATACGAAAGCGTATTCAAGGGACGAGGCATGGAGTTTGAGGAGGTGCGTGAATACCAGCCCGGCGACGAGATCCGCACGATTGATTGGAATGTGACCGCCCGGATGGGACAGCCGTATATCAAAAAATATGTAGAGGAACGCGAGTTAGTGATGATGCTGCTCGTTGATACCAGTGGTTCTGCGGACTTTGGGACATATCAGCAGACAAAAGCCGAGATTGCTGCGGAGATCTCCGCGCTGCTCGCCTTTTCCGCTATCAAAAACAGTGATAAGGTCGGGCTGATCTGCTTCACGGACGATGTGGAGCTATTTGTTCCACCGCGTAAGGGAATAAAGCATGTCCTGCGTGTCATCCGGGAGATCTTATACTTTGAGCCACAGCAGCGTGGGACGAACATCAGCGCTGCGTTAGAGTACGTTGACCGCGTCATCCGGCGAAAGAGTGTTGTGTTCCTGATCTCCGACTTCATGGATTGTGGATACGAGAAGCGGTTACAAGTGACGAGCAAACGGCATGACCTCATCGCGATTACGATTCAAGATATGCGGGAAGAAACGTTGCCGAATGTGGGGTTGATTGAACTTGAGGACGCAGAAACCGGTGAGGTGGTTGTCTTAGATACGCAGGACCCCAAGGCACGAGAGATGTATCAACAACTCAATCTCGATGTTGTTGAAGCGCGTCGAAAGTTCCTCCAATCAAACAAAATTGACAACATCGAAATTCGGACGGAACAATCTTACGTCGAACCGCTAATCCATTTCTTTCGACAACGTGCGATGCGGGAATCATTTTGAGAAGAGCGTTTCAAGGTTCGTCGAAAAAGTTGCATTTGGTAATGGTTAAATGTGTATTAAAAATTAGGGGACAACAATTATGGCTAACAAACAGCAATCTTCTGTTGATGCTGGGAATGAAACAAGCATCGCAATCGAACCGCCGTACTACGCTGCTGAAGCACAGGCTCGTGCCGCAGAATGGAAAGACCGAGCGAAAACCCGTCATAAAATTGTCGGTATTCGGACTTGGCACCTTAACCTGAATCCTACTGCAATGTCATCAATGGCATATTCCAAGGCTGGCAGGCAAATCCAGATGCCACCAGAACCGAAAAACGCTCATGTCGACTGGCGCGGCCCCTTTGCCACACAGGCGGGTGCACTGATGGTGGAGGTTACGACCGACAAAGGGTTGAAGGGTTATGGACTCGGTGGTGGTGGTCTTGCCGGGGCACTTATCATTGACCGACATATGAAGTATTTCACGCTGGAGCACGATCCGCTTGATGTGGAGGAGATATGGGACAACCTCTATCACATCACGTCGATTTATGGACGACGAGGGGTTGTTATTTATGCCCTCAGTGGCATTGAACTCGCCCTGTGGGATCTCTGTGGCAAAATTCTGGACACCCCGGTCTATAGCTTAATTACGGATGAACCGCAACTCAAGATACCGGCGTATGCCACCGGCGTGGATGTCGGTTATTACGTTGCCCGAGGATTTACCGCCTGCAAGCCGGGGCTCCGAAATGGACTTGCAGAGGGAGAGGAAGGTTTTGCAAAGAACCTTGAGATCATCCGTGAAGCCCGTCAGGTGATTGGACCCGATATCGAACTGATGGCGGATATTTATCTGCGGTGGGACGTGGATTATACGCTTCGTTTTGCGGAGGCTGCCATCGATGTCAATCTCAAGTGGATTGAGGAAGCCATCCCCTTGGACGATTATGCAGGTATGGCGCGATTGGTTCGAGAGATCGACTCCACTTGGATTGTCTCCGGCGAACACGAATTCACCCGATACGGATTTCGTGAGCTGCTGCGCTGGAAAGCTGCCCACATGATTCAACCCGATATCAGTTGGGCGGGTGGCTTCGGCGAGTGTCTCAAAATCGCCAACGAGGCAGCAGCACATGGAGTTCCGACTTGGCCCCATCAGGGTGGAACCCCTTGGGGGTTGCACCTGATTGCCTGTTTGCCAATGCCATGTCGGGCGGAAACCTTTGGCCCCTCACGCAAATCTACAGAGAATGAGCTCTATCGCTGCTTGCGTCCTACGCCCCGCGATGGCTTCTTCACGTTGGATGACAGCCCCGGATTTGGTGTCGAGATTAACGAAAAATTGCTAGATGCCTACACTATAGACAGCCTGTGAAATCGTGTCTGATTTAAGGCAAGTTACCATCTGCGGACCCGTTGGAGTTTTAGAGGTTGAGCTTCTCCCGACTTGTCCCCGATAAGTCGGGATTTCGCTTGCGCTCAACTTGTCTGACTGACAGAGCCCCCGCGGGGCGACAAGTGTGTCGTAAAATTGGTTATTTTTTATAGGTGTCGGGTATGAAATATAGGTTGTCTAACAACTTGCGTTATAGTTAAGAGAGTTGGGTGGCAATATAGTTATGGAGAAAAGAAAAAATGAGTGCAAAATTACCCCAATTAACTAGTTGTCCTGTGCACTACATGTTCCTTGTTTTACTTTTCTTTCTGGTTGGGTGGATAGGGGGTTGGTCTCAGGCGATTAAGCGCGGAAATGCACACTATAAAGCAGAGGCGTATGATGCCGCGCTTGAGGCATACCAATCGGCAGCAGAAGATCGACCGGAAGATGCAATTTCCCGTTACAATCTAGGGACAGCCTTGTATCAAAAAAAGCAATTTGAGAAAGCATCCGATGAATTCAGACGATCTCTTGATACCGCAGATCCAGTCCATCAAGCGCAAGGATACTACAATTTGGGAAACACTCAGGTCCAACTCAATGATATAGAGGGGGCAATCCGATCCTACAAAAGTGCGTTGCGCCTGAATCCAGCAGACTTGGATGCGAAGTATAACCTAGAACTCGCGCTTGAGAAATTGGAACAGAAATCACAGCAGAACCGATCTGAGTCCGGGGATGAGGGCAAAGATCAACAGGAACAAGACCAGCAACAGCAGAATCAGGACCAACAGGATAGGGACGGACAGGAACCGAATCAGCAAGATCAGAAGAATCCGTCAGAATCAGAACAGCAGCAACAGGATCAGGAATCATCAGAACAGGAAGCTGGATCCGAAGAATCGCCACCGCAATCAGAACAGGGGGCAACACAGCAGCCGGTTGAAATGTCGAAGGAAGATGCTATTCGGCTGCTGGAGGCTGTTAAAGATAATGAAAAAGAGATTCAGAAGAAGATATTACAAAAGCGATTCTCAAGACGCCAGCGATCTGAGAAGGATTGGTAGGAGGTAAGTCAGAACATGGGGACAAAGGAGGTGCTAGACAAGGCGTTTGAACGCTCAAGTGTTTGGAGAGTCAGGCGTTCATTCACGCTTCACGTTTTGCGTTTCACGCTTTTTGG
>JAGWBT010000047.1 GCA_021295755.1 Candidatus Poribacteria bacterium | reverse complement strand
AGTTTCTGAGAAGCAGTTGACACATCCGTTGCTATCTCAATCTGATATCCTATCGGAATTAGCCTTGCACTATACACATCTGCATAGATTTTTTCATCCTCAACGATGAGGATTTTTCCCGGTTCATCTGGCATGATTTCGTACCCTAGTAGTGCGCCATTCACTTTGTGGAGGCATATCTTATCGTTGACGGAACGAATAAATTCGATCGCCAAATTTTTTCACTACAAACTTGTCAATCCACATCTGAAAAGGGAGTTGCTTCCTCCGGAGAAATTGGCAACTCCACATAGATGGTTGTTCCAATACCGGGTTTTGACCGAATATCAATCTGCCCACGATGTTCATTGATAATCTGCTTTGCAATCCACGTGCCTAACCCGGTACCACCTCTATCTTTTTTTGTTGAATACAGCGGCTTGAAGACATTTTGCAACGCTTCTGCGTCAATACCGCATCCGGTATCTTGTATATCAATTCGGACGGCATGAACCGCCCGGGTCATTCGGAGGGTTAGGGTGCCCCCGGTCTCCTCCATCGCTTCACACGCATTGATAAAAAGGTTCTCAAACCCCGTCCGCAATTTATCCGCATCTCCATTGATGTGGGGTATTGTCTCGCACTGTTTAGTGAGCGTGATTTTATGCTCCCAATCTGGATTTCTTCTCAGTGTTTCGTGCAGCAGGACTTCAAGTTCAAGACGCAGATCAAAAAGCCGAAATTCGGGTTGTGCTGTTGCCTCAAGCAACTGATTGACCGTCTGACGTGCGTGATTTACCTGCTCTCTAATCTTTTGCAAAAATTCGCTTGTGGCATCTTTAGAATGCGTTGTCGTAGGTACTGTTTCCTCTAACATTGCTAAATTGTCCGAGCAGGCTTCGATGATTGCGAGCGGATTTTTAACGGCATGTGCTAGACCACGAAGCGTATTGGCGTTTCCTTCCGCCTGTTCACGGGCACTCTGCTCCTGCTGCAACATCTCCTCACGTAAGCGCTGTGCCTCGCGGTGCTTGGCATAGTAACGCCCAGTGAAAACAACAAACAAAACGAGAAGCCCTGCAATCGCTGTCACTGAGGGAATAGCGATCCAGCCGTTGAGATACCATTGCGGCACAACTTTCACGGTCACACTTGCGAGGGCAGAGTTGTTCAAATCACGATCAATTGCCTGCACTTCAAAAATATAGACACCCGCTTTTTGGGGCGTCCACGCAAACACCGTTTCTTTGGTTGGTGGGAGATAGGAACGCGCAACGGAGGGTTCGTCTCCGTCACTTTCTTGAATTCGGTGGCTATACTGTCGCTTCTGTGGGTGAGTTTTGAAGTCGATAGCTTGATATTCAATGGTGACGTAGCTGCCAGCGGTGATGGATGGAATTCTCTCGGAAGGTGCATATCGCTTATCGGCTCCCATGGATGCAACGTTTACAGCTACGATACGAACCGTTGATGGCACGGTGCTTCGACGATAACGTGTTACACCTTCGGTAGTCCCAAACCATAAGAATCCGCTTGTGTCTTCGTAAATCGTCGTCACATTGGTACCGACCAATCCTTCCCATGTATCCAAAGAACTCCACGCAATACCATCGTAAATAGAGACACCGCCATCGGTGCCAAACCACATCCTTCCGTCGTCACTCCGATGAAGGGCGTTGACCTCGTTATCTACCAGTCCGTCTTTGATTGTAAAATTGACAAATGAAACTCGACCCAAAGGAGTGGAGGTATTGTATCGAGATACGCCGCCATACGTCGCAAACCATATCGTATTATCGGGCGCAGGCAGGAGGTCATAGACGAAATGGCTCGGCAGTCCTTCTGCACTGGTGAAGTTGACGAACCGATTTTCATCTTCATGCGCTGTGAGATGATAACGAGACACACCGCCGTATGTTCCAAACCACAGCATCCCATCGGGCGTACTACGGATCGCGCGTATGCGGTTGTCTACCAATCCGTCTCGCGCTGTGAGATTGACGAACCGTTCCCCGTCATACGCAGAGACACCCCCGTCGGTGCCAAACCACATCCTTCCATCGGATGTGTGGTGAATGACTCTCACGGTATCGTTGATTAAACCATCTTGTGTGGTGAGATGAGCGAACGGTCTTCCGTCAGCATGATGCGTTGGATCGTATTGAGATACGCCGCTATCGGTGCCAAACCATATCTTCCCAGCCGCATCGTGATGGATAGCCCGTACGGTGTTATTTGCCAAACCGTCCTGAGTCGTGAAATTAACAAACCTGCTTCCATCTGTCCCCAGCACCGGCTGAAGGTCATATCGAGATGCCCCGTCCGATGTTCCAAACCATATTGCCCCCTCTGGCACTGGATGGATGTCATGGATCCAATTACTTGCGAGCCCATCTGCTGTAGTGAAGCTGACAAATCCTTTCCCGTCGTAGGTGGAAACGCCACCGCCGTTCGTCCCAAACCATATCTTCCCATCAGGCGCGGGGTAGATTATAGCAACAGAGTTATGTTTCAGACCATCTGCTGTGGTAAAGTTGACCACTGTCTTTTCATCGTACCGAGACGCACCCGCCGGCGTGCTGAACCATATCATGCCATCCGAGTCCTGACAAATGGCGTACACAGGGCCGCCCACTAAACCCTCTTTCTCTGTGAAATGCGTGACGAATCTGCTTCCATCGTATACAGAGACACCACTGTCAGTACCAAACCATAGTTTATTATCAGGAGTGGCATAGATGGAATGAACATGATTGTCCACCAAGCCATTTTCCTCCGTCAACCGTTTGACAATTTTCTCTCCATCGCACCCAAATACGCCGCTTCCGTGTGTCCCAAACCATAGCACATCGTCTGAAGTTTGGCAGATAGCGTAGACATGGTCGCGTGTTAATCCCTCCCCCGTCAAATTGACAAATTCTTTGCCGTTGTATCGGGAGACGCCGCCTGCCGTCCCAAACCACAGTACCCCACTTAGCGTCTGATAAATTGCGTAGACATCGTTATGTGCCAACCCCTCTTTTTCCGTCAGACTAGTGAACGTCATCTTGTCATCCCCACGGGCACCGCCATAGCGAGATACGCCGCCTTGAGTTGCGAACCAGATAGTAGTATCATCTGCGCTATAGATGGAACGGACGAAGTTGCTCGCCAGTCCGTCCTGAGTCGTGAAGGTGTTGAACTGTTCACCATCGTATACAGAAACACCGCCACCGTCGGTCCCGAACCACATCACACCATCGGCGGTTCGGTAGATGGCACTGACATCGTTATCCGCCAATCCATCAAGGGTATTATAGTGTCTCCATGTTCCTTTTTTAAACGGGGCAATGTGAAAATGAACTTGGTACGTTTCTCCAGCGGCAACCTGATGCGTTTCGCCTTCTACCGGGTAGACATACCCCGCCGGGGTTTGACACCGTACCTGGTACTGTCCCGGTTTCAGGTTGACAAACGAAAACCTACCCGCTTCGTCGCTCAACGTTGTGTCAACCACCTCGCCATCTCTAACGGCTTGGACAAGCACCGCGACATGCGGGGTTGTGTGATCGGGAACAGGCATAAAGATGGTGCCGACAACGCTAATCGGATCCTCCTGTGATTGGGCAGCTGTCTCCCATACTTCACCGGCAAGCAAAAGTCCGATCAATAGGAAAAGTAATAATACCAGTTTCATTACAAGCTCCCTCTCAGTTCAATGACTTGATGGAGAAACCATTTTCGCACACAACAGAATGGATTGGAAGCATTTTCGTGCCTATCTCCTCACCGATAGTCTCCCTTGTATGTATTATCAAGTTGCACCCTAGTATCGGGGATACCTGCGAAAGTTTCAAGCCTTGATAAGATCAATAACAGATTGGTGTAAGATTGGTATGACGCAGCAACAATCGTGCCGAGAAATAGGTCAAAATGACATATCATTGCCGCACGATGTCCCGACCATAAACTATGCCATAATGACACACTGTGATTAGACAGTAACAGGTAAAATTGCCCGCGAGTCCTTCAGATTTATAATAGATCCCATCGCCCAAACTCCGCTGAAACCCTTGTTTTAACAGGGATTGGGCGATGTTCCTCCCTTCTGGTTTATAACAGAAACAGGGTTTGGCATGACACTTGCTCTATATTGGATCGTGCGAGTAACAATACTCATAAGACTAATCACAAATCAACACAATAGGAGGAACAAAAAATGAGAAGTCTAGCCACGAGACCGATACAAGATCTTTTTAGCATCCACAATGAGATGAGTCGACTGTTTGATAACTGGACCAGACCTGCGCGCTATCGCGCAGAGGGTGAGAGTTTGGATTGGCTGCCAGTCGTTGACATCTTAGAGGCAAATGAGCACGTTGAGATCCGTGCCGAGATTCCGGGACTTTCTGAGCAGGATGTCCAGGTCTCTGTGACGGACGATGTCCTCACGCTCAGAGGTGAAAAAACGCAGGAAAGCGAAGATAAAGACCAAAAGTATCATCGCGTTGAGCGAAGTTACGGTCGGTTCCAACGGTCTTTCACATTACCAGCGAACTTGGCTCCTGAAGATATCAAAGCCAAATTCACGCACGGTGTGTTGACCGTATCCATTCCAAAAGTAAAAGAGGTTGAACCAAAAGAGATTCAAATCAGTGTTGAATAACCACCTGATTTGAAAAAAAGCGTCTTGCGTCTAAACGTAGGACGCTTTTTTTATGTCTAATGTGCCGAACTTCTTTGAAACTTTCATTTAGATAATGGTGTGTTTTGAACCAGAAAAGGAGGCTCCAAAATGTTTAAGCCAAATTCAACCAAATGGACAATTTCACTCGTAGTTATAGCATTAATAATCGCAGTGGGTGTAACGATCAACACAGATAATCCGACGTTTACCCCTCAGACTGCAATTGGTCAAACCAGCGATAGTTTTAATCAGGACTTTGAATATTTGGAACGGGCAAATCGCGCATTTATTGAAGTGGTAAATCGTGCAAAACCCGCTGTTGTGCAAGTGACGACAACCCGCTTGGTCTCAGCACGCCAGAGCCGTTCTGATTTTTTCGGTGACGATTTATTCGAGTTTTGGTTCGGTCCCCGGGAGCGTCGTGAACCGCCAAATCAAGCCGAACCTGAAGAGCAAGAAGAAGTGCGGAGCGGACTTGGATCCGGTGTCATTGTCAGTGAGGACGGTTACATCTTAACGAACAACCACGTCATTGAAGGCGCAGAGAATATTGCGGTGGTATTGTCGAACGGACGCAAATATCGGGCGAAGGTCGCCGGAAAAGACGCGGGTCGACAAGGCACTGATCTCGCCGTTCTGAAGATTGATGGAGATGGTTTACCTGCCTTGCCCCTCGGCAACTCGGAAGAACTTCAAACTGGAGAATGGGTAATCGCCATCGGCAGCCCATTCGGACTTGCCCAAACAGTAACACGTGGGATGGTCAGTGCAAAAGGACGCACAGCTTCTGATATTAACATCGTCGAGTATGCGGACTTCATCCAAACCGATGCCGCCATCAACCGCGGTAATAGCGGTGGAGCGCTCATTAACATCCGTGGTGAGTTAATTGGCATTAACACGGCAATCGCCACCGGCGGTGGATTTTCACAAAGCAATGCCGGCGTTGGTTTCGCCATCCCGATTAATCTCGCAAAACGGATTATGACCCAATTGATTGAGAAGGGAGAAGTTGAGCGCGGCTGGCTGGGTGTTGTACTTCAGCCTATCAACTACGACTTGGCAGAGAAGTTAAAACTTGGGGAACCCCGTGGCGCCTTGATTACAGAAGCGCACAAAGGGATGCCAGCACACAAAGCCGGCATCCGGCGTGGAGATGTGGTTATCGAATTTGATAAGGTGACTATCCGCGATACGAATCATCTCATGCACGTTGTTGCCGCAACAGGTGTCGGTAAAACAGTTGAAGTGAAAGTGATTCGCGATGGGAAAGAGAGAGTGTTGCGGGTCAAGCTTGAAAAGCGCACTGAAGAAGTGCTTGCAAGGTTAAGGGGTAGGGGCGAACCCTTTATTCCCAATGAAGATGACACGACAGCACTTGCGGGCATTAGAGTACAGGGCTTGACCGACGAACTAGCAGCACGATATGGCTATGAAGGCGAAACCGGCGTGATAGTCGCTGCGGTTGAACCACGAAGCTCCGCCGCTAGAGCAGGGATTAGCGTTGGGACGCTGATTCAGGAGATTGAAGGGGTAGAAATTTTGAACCTGAAAGACTATCGTGAGCAGATTAAAGCAGTTAAGGATAAATTGAAGATTCTGCTATACGTCAGGCGACCGGACGGAAATCCTGCATACATCACGTTGGAAAACCGATCGAACTAAAAGGAATAATTAAAAGCTGTTTCACAAAGCAGAATAGGAGGAGATGGATTTGTAAGAATTCGTCTCCTCCTTTTTTTATGTACTCACCGGAGATCTCAGATCCGCACTGCTTACTCGCTGTGCCTCAGTTTGTATCCTCCATATCATAAAGGTAACATCGGCACGAATGGGTTTCCGTGAACGAGATTTCGTCAGGGTACGCCTCGCTGCAATGTGGCATCGCTTCAGGGCAACGCGGATGAAAATGACAGCCTTTCGGTGGGTTAATCGGAGATGGCACATCCCCTTCAAGCTGAATCTTTTCGATGCCGGTCTCCGGATCAACTTTGGGTACAGCCGATAGCAGCGCACGGGTGTAAGGGTGCTTGGGTTGATCAAAGATCTCTTCGGTAGTTCCCCGCTCAACGATTCGACCGAGATACATCACGGCTACTTCGTCCGCGAGATACTCCACGACAGAGAGGTTGTGGGTGATAAACAGGTAGGTCAGATTCAAGTCGTCCTGAAGTTCCTTGAGCAGGTTCAAAATCTGTGCCTGCACGGAGACATCCAGCGCGCTCGTTGCCTCATCGCAAACGATAAATTCGGGTTCAACAGCTAGACACCGGGCAATGCCGATCCGTTGACGTTGCCCACCGGAGAATTCATGAGGATAGCGATTGACCATATCAGGGGACAGACCGACACGCTGCATCAGCTCGCGCACACGGTCTTCCCGTTCCGAACGATTCGCGCCAATGCCGTGGGCTATCATGCCCTCCTGAATCGCCCCCCCAACCATCGCGCGCGGATTCAGCGATGAGTAGGGGTCTTGGAAGATGATCTGAAGCTGTCGTCGATAGGGGTGAAGTTCGGATCGGCTTAACTGCGAAAGGTCAACGTCATCGTAATGGATTTCCCCTTGAATCGGAACACCAAGCCGAAGAACCGCCTTGCCGAGCGTCGTTTTCCCGCACCCGGACTCCCCAACGAGGGCGAGCGTTTTCCCTTTAGGAATGGTGAGGCTGACCCCATCCACCGCATACACATAACCTACTGTCCGCTTGAGTATGCCCTTTACAATCGGAAAATGGACACGCAGGTTGTCCATCTGAATGAGTGGTTCGCCGGCGATGTCTGGCTCGGAAGAGGTAGAAGATGGTACAGTGGTTAAGGTTGGGGCAGCAGTAATGTCTGCTGCATCGTCGGTGCGATTAAAATCGGGGTTGTAGAGATGGCAAGCGGCGTGATGTCCTGCCTCGATTTCAATTGACGGCGGCAAGATGGTATCACAACCGTCCATGACTTGGGTACACCGATCCGCAAAACGACACCCATCAGGGTATTGCGTCGCCTGCGGGACCCGTCCTTGAATGGTTTGCAAGGAATCGCCGCGCTTTTGACGCGAGGGCAGAGAGTCAAGCAGCTTGGTCGTATAGGGATGGTGGGGATCGTGGTAAAGCGTCCCCCAGTTGCTGGTTTCGACAATTTTGCCAGCGTACATGACGGCAACACGATCCGCCATCTCGGAGACAACACCGAGGTCATGGGTAATCAGCAGCACCGCCATGCCAAACTCGCGTTGGAGCTGCTTAATCAGTTCAAGAATCTGCGCCTGAATCGTAACATCTAACGCGGTCGTCGGTTCGTCCGCGATCAGCAAGCCGGGGCGGCACGACAACGCGATCGCTATCATCACGCGCTGTCTCATACCACCCGAAAGCTGGTGGGGGTATTCCTCGAAACGCCGTGCTGGCTCAGGGATGCCGACGAGATCTAACATCTCAATAGCGGCGTCCTTCGCGGCTTTCCCGGCTATCTCTTGATGCTGTTGAATCGCTTCCAGAATCTGATTCCCAACGGTAAACACAGGATTGAGACTGGTCATCGGCTCTTGGAAAATCATCGCAATCTCGTTGCCACGAATTTTTCGCTTTTCTACCTCTGGCAATCGGGTGATTTCCCTGCCTTTATAGTGAATCTCACCCCCGGCGATAAATCCCGCAGGCTGCGGCACAAGCTGACTAATTGACAATGCCGTCACGCTCTTGCCGCAGCCGGATTCCCCAACGATCGCAAAAATCTCGTTATGCTGAATCTCAAAGGACACTCCATCAACGGCGAGGGCAAGCCCTTCCGCAGTACGAAAGTAGGTTTTGAGGTTGTCAACGCGCAATAGGGGTTCACACGATTTTCTCATGTTGATACACTTTCAATTGATCTCAATTTCCGAAATGCTCTGGGCAGTTGCAGCCTGATCGAACAGGGTATTAAGCCGATCCACGCGGCGGATGGATTTGATTTTCTTTATCACGGAAGGTGGAATGGAGTCAAATCGAAGTTGGAGCAGCTTGATAACGGCTTCGCGCTTTGCCCTTAATTCGCCACGCTTCTCGCCCCTTTCTTCACCCTCTTGAATGAAGGATTCCGCAATTGTTTGTGTCATGTCTTGTACCTCCTCTATTCGCCTACGTTCTACAAGGGTTTGGGCAACAATATCCATCAAGGCTTCACGTTCATCTGTAGGTCGCCTATGATAGATTAACAAGACCAAATAATATATCGCTCTCGACCATTGGGGCGATTCTTCTGGTAACTCCTTCAAGACCTGTACTATCTGTCTTAACACAACTTCAAAGTTAGCTTTTGTCGCATCTTCTTGGCGAATGAGCTCCAACAACAGGCGAAATGGGTGGCCTTGGTGGAGGAAGTCTGGGTTATCTTCTCCTTTAACGTTCAAGAACAAGGCATCAAACGTAGGAACAAATCGACCTAAAGCTTGAGGTAAGTCTATGACTACCTCCATTGTTATCGGCATCTCCCACGTTTGGCTCCCTGTATACAACACAATCGGAATAATTGGGCGAAAGTGCCACTTACTTTCAGGGACTTTAGTATCCTCCCACCCTCGCCGCTGGGCATCCCAAATATTGACCATGTAGAACAAGATCCGAAAGCCCATCACAGGACTTGGCACCGATTGGTGTTCAATAAGAAGATAGACCCACACGTTACCCAATTCTTCAGATTGAAATGGGACCAAATAGATGACATCAGATTCTTGTTTCCGCAGGTTATCGGGGATAAAACTTTGATTCACCTGTTGGAGTTGGCTGAAATCAAGTTGATCAGCTAAATCGCTCGCGACGATTTGTAGCAACTCCTCCACATTCTCACCAAATTCCAGTAACCACTTAGTTCCTCTGTCGGGAAACTCTCTAATTGGCGGTAAGAAATCGATGTCTTCGTCCTGTTTTCTCATTCGATCCGGTCACCTCGTATTTCAGAAAAACGTCCGAGTTGTCGGACTATTGAGACACCCGACAAACTGCTCCGGATCCGGCATCACAGTACCAGAAGCACCCATCCCAACGGGTCATGCCGTGCGGCTCTGGATGTGGTTCTGGAATCTCAATCTTATCAAGGGTCGAGCCATCTTTGAGACTCATGCGATAGAAGGCACGGTAGTTTGTCTCAACGCACCAGAGATCATCGCCCTCCCACGCGAGTCCATGCGGACGGACCCCGGGAGCCGGAAAAGAATGTAGGACAGCAAGATCGTTCTCCGGATCTAACTGGTAAACAGTCGCTGAAGGTGGCACTGCCATCCACAGTTTCCCGTCGCGCCACTCCAATCCGTGCGCCCCTGACTTCTGTGCACCCTCTGTCGGATAAGACTCAAGGGTTTTTCCATTTGCTGGGTCAACTTTTAGAATTGCCGGTCCATCGGCTTCTATGCGCGTGGGGACAAAGGTTGATGCGAGCCAAAGGTTCGTACCGTCCACAGTGACACCGCTTCCGTGCTCGGAATCCGTGTCAATAGCCTTCAAGGTTTCTCCTTCGTAGGAGACGAGGAGTGCCTGATTTGAGACCTGATCCAGAAACCAGATTCCCTCCTCTGTGGCTTGCATGCCGTTTGGTTGAGGGCCCGGAAAGTCAAACATCTTTTCTATCTTAACTGCCATAAGGAATTCTCCTTTATTTGGTTGAGAAATTTATTGGAAACATCTGAAAATAAGGAATCAACATGAGTTGCTAGTTTCCTGGTTTGAGCGCCCGATCAAGGACTTCATCCACATGGCCAACAAATATGAACTCAAGTCCCTCCTTCGCATCGTCGGGCACCTCAACGAGATCTTTCTGGTTGCGCTCAGGCAGGATAACAGTCTTAATCCCCGCCTGTTTGGCAGCGAGGGTTTTCTCCTTCAAGCCCCCAATCGGTAGCACACGCCCCCGCAACGTAATTTCGCCGGTCATTGCAACTTCAGGGATGACGCTATGTCTCGTCACCAAGGAAGCGAGCGCTGTGGCAATGGTGATACCGGCGGAGGGCCCATCTTTCGGACTTGCCCCGGCTGGCACATGAACGTGGATGTCATGCTTTTGGAAGAAATCGGGGGCGAAATGTAACGCCCCTGATTGAGACTTGACATAACTCAGCGCGGCTTGGGCGGATTCCTGCATCACATCGCCGAGCTGACCTGTGAGCAGTAGTTTTCCCTCACCGGCCATGCTGGTTGCTTCGATAAACAGGATCTCACCTCCATAAGCGGTGGCAGACATACCGGTGACCACACCAATCTCTTCCTTCCGTTCAGCAATTTCAGAGAAGAACTTGGCTGGTCCTAGATAATCCGGCACATCGTCGCTGATCACATCGGTTGATGTATCCTTTCCTTCGGCGATCTGGCGAGCAACCTTTCGGCAGATCGCTCCCATCTCACGCTCAAGATTTCGGACACCCGCCTCACGGGTATATTTGTCGATCACCTGATGAATCGCGTCATCCGCAATTGAAAGCGCGTCCTCTCCAATGCCGTGCGTTTCGAGTTGGCGCGGGATGAGATACTGCTTGGCGATCATCAATTTCTCGTTGGCGGTATAACCGGGGAGTTCGAGAATTTCGAGACGGTCAAGCAGAGCCGGAGGAATCGTGTGAAGCTGATTCGCTGTGGTAATGAACATCACCTTCGAGAGATCGAAGGCAACTTCAAGGTAGTTGTCCACAAAAGCAAAGTTTTGCTCTGGATCGAGCACCTCAAGCAGCGCAGCAGCCGGGTCGCCGCGGAAATCTGAACCGAGCTTATCGATCTCGTCCAACATAAAAATCGGGTTATTGGATCCCACCTGACGTAGACTCTTTACGATACGCCCCGGCATTGAGCCGATATAGGTACGTCGGTGTCCCCGAATTTCCGCTTCGTCGTGAACCCCACCGAGTGAGATTCGCACAAATTTTCGCTCCATCGCTCTGGCGATTGATGCCCCCAACGAGGTTTTGCCGACCCCCGGTGGTCCCACAAAGCAGAGGATGGGACCCTTCATATCCTCCTTGAGCATCCGCACCGCAAGGTATTCCAGAATACGGTCTTTGACCTTTTCGAGATCATAGTGATCTTCATCAAGGATCTGTTTCGCGTGAGCAATATCAAGATGATCCTCTGTGCTGACATCCCAAGGCAGATTGATGAGCCAATCAAGGTAATTTCGAGAAACGGTTGACTCTGGGGAGGCTGAGTGCATTTTGGAGAGGCGATTGAGTTCTTTTTCTGCGACAGCGTGCACTTTTTCGGGCATATTTGCCTTTTCAATCTGTTCACGCATCTCCTCAACCTCTAGCAACAGATCATCAGTCTCACCGAGCTCCTTTTGGATGGCTTTCATCTGTTCGCGGAGGAAGTATTCGCGCTGCCCTTGGTTAATCACGCCTTGGGCATCAGACTGAATCTTGCTTTCTAGTTCCAGCAGGTCTAGTTCTTTAGTGAGCGAGATGATTAATTGAGCTAACCGATCTGTGGGAGAGATGGCTTCCAACAGTACCTGCTTATCTTCAGGTTTGAGATCGAGTGTTGCGGCGATATAATCTGCGAGCCGCCCCGGTTCCTCAATATTGTCTGCGATAATGCTGAACTCTTCCTGATATCGTGATGAAAGCTCAACGATCTTTTGGAATAGAGAAGCTGCGCTGCGCATCAAGGCTTCGACTTCAACGGTCTTTTCTTCCTCTTTTTCTTCAATGATCTGCACACGCCCTTTGATAAATGGATCAGTCTGCGTAATCTCTTCAATCTGAACCCTTGCACGTCCCTGTGCGAGGAACAGGACATTTTCATCCTCTTTGCGACACTTAATAATATAAATCTGCGTTCCAACAGGATTAAAGTCTTCAACCGTCAATGCCGGTTTGTCTTCCTCCGACTGGAGCCTAAAGATGCAGAGCAGCCGCGAACCATCAATTAGTGCTTCATCGACAGCCGCTGTAATACTCTCCCCCGATAACACAACGTGATGCGGCGGAAACGGGGGGACCGGCGGCATATACGGAAAGATAACCAGATCGCCCGGAACAGGAATAATTGGCATTTCTTTCGGTTCTTCAACGTTCGTTTCTAGTCTGTTTTCATCTTTCGATGCCATCATCAAGCTCCTTTCGTTCTGGGTCTTCAGTTGCTCCTACCTCTAACTCTTGCGTGGCTTGGACGACAATCTCCTTTGGTTTATTTACCCGTGCCTTTGGGATATGGATTTCAAGAAAGCCATTTGCATAATTTGCAACCGGCTCCACATCATCCGCCAAGATATTCGGTAACACAATTGATCGCTCAAAGGGACCGTAGTTTAATTCGGCTTGATGGTAGTGTTCTTTTTTTAAGACAGTTCTCTCTTGTCGGTATCCTTTGAGGGTCAAGACATTTCGATTCAGTTGGATTTTGAGATCTTCACTCGGTTCTATACCCGCAATTTCAATCTTGACAACAAAACTATCGACCGTCTCATAGATGTCCATCGGTGGTCGCCAATGCGCTGTCTCAGTTGTTAAATCCTGGGATGGCTCCATAAAATCATCGAAAAGACGATCGATTTCTTCCTGCATTTGAAAGAAATGATCAATTAGCCGGTTTGGGTTTGACTTCACCTTTTTATACTCCTTTCATTGGTTTGAGCGGGCTATAGCATGGGTGTGTTGCCCTGATTGCGAACCCAGATTCAGATAGCCTAATGTACAGAAAACAACTCGCTAAATAACAGATGAAAAACTGCCACCTCACCTTTTTCGAGGCACTCCGTCTCGATCTCTGGAATAATCGTCGCTGCTGCGCGTGGAGAAAGCAGCTTATAGCCGAAACTGTTGAGTAGTCGCTCAACGAGGAACGCAATCTGCCTTTCTTTCTGTAATAACCGCGATTTTTTAGGATATACAAACATCAGTTCCTCATCGGCACCATTCGTGAACATCTCCCACACATAGTGATAATAATAGGGGGCAATGTGGCTGACAAAGGCTTGTAGGACGCGCACCTTCCCGCCGTTCTGAGCTAAAAGGTCTATGCCATCGTCCAGAAAATCCGTTTGTCCTTGATGCAGCAACACTTCGACCACGTAACAGCGATCGTTTTCTAGGTTCGTAAAATCTCGCACACCGTACTCAGGAAGCAATCTTTGGATAATCGAGATTACGGTTTCCCACCCTTCCGGCGGCATCATTGCTAGGGAATCGCGGTGTTTCCATAAATGGACAAGCTCGGTGATAGGAATGTCTTTTTCTTTTAAATCTGGAGAGGACACGTCTAACCTTCCATTCATTTAGCGAAACGTCAATCCGTTAAGAGCTTTCTGGCTTTCCTAGCTCTTTTATCTCCTGCACGAGCGGCACGCTCCAATTCGTTCCAGCGACGATTCATCCATTCACGCGGAAATTCTTGGAATACGGATCCTTTTTTGGATTTCAGCAGCTCTTCAATGAGGGGATTACCATGTACGTTCACCCGTTCCTTGTTCCCTATTCAAGCAAAGCAAAGTTACAGCCTAGCCCACACGGTGATATCCATGCCCATCACCTGTGATTTTATATAAAGCATCCGCTGCCCAGAAGTGGATGTCCCCATCCGAATCTTCGAGAGCTGCCTTGAGAACCGGCACAGCTTTTTGGCTCTTCGCTTCGCCCAATGCTTTGAGGATGTCGATCCGCAACTTCTTCTCCGACTGGCTCGCCTGAA
This sequence comes from Candidatus Poribacteria bacterium, assembly GCA_021295755.1. NCBI lineage: Bacteria > Candidatus Poribacteria > Candidatus Poribacteria bacterium. The sequence continues at coordinate 3,775 of JAGWBT010000047.1, read as the reverse complement.
GGGCTTCCAGCTTTGCAGATAGCGCAGCGACTGCCGCATCATCCCCAATCTTCCCAAGGGCAAGTGCTGCATCCTGACGGAGTGCTATAACATTAACATCATTGTTGAGCGTCTCTGCAAGGGCTGGTACAACGGACGGATCACCGAGGTCTCCCAGTCCTTGTGTTGCCCATCGTCGCACATCAGCGTTGGCTTCGCCATCACCGAGCATCTTTTTGACAAGATCATCCTTGAATTCACTGAGCTTGCCTTCGCCGACACCGAGTGCCGTGTGTTGGCGAATCTGCACGATTGGATCGGCGAGCAGTTCTCTGATTCTCGGTATAACGTCTGGATCATCGGATTTTGCGAGGGCATTCGCAGCGTATGCCTTTACGGGCCACTCTTCCAGCGGATCTTCAATTCGCTGAACCATCTTGGGTGCAACAAACGCAGGCAGCTGAAATGGTTTTGTAGCTATTACAAAGTTTTCCCAACCCCAGTTGTGTTTCGGAATTTTTTTGCCATCTTTGTCTACTATCGCAATGACATATTCGGATTCGTCGACGAGCCGTCTTCCAAATGCTTCCGCAGCACGTTGGTCTTTAATGTTGGCAAGTGCTATGGCGGCTTTCACGCGAGCGGAAAGCTTCGCAAGTGCATCCCAACGGGCATCCAGTTCTAGGCTTTGGTCTTCGAGGATTTCAATCAGTGCGGGCACAGCTTTTGTGCTCTTCAACTCACCGAGTCCTGTGACCGCGTTCGTGAAAATATCTCCTCTTTCCGTATCTGTTTCCAAAATATCGAGAAGCACCGCTTCGGCTTTTTCGCCTCCGATTAATCCAAGTGCGGTCACGCAAGCGGCCTTTACGGTTTTATCTTCGAGAGGAGCGTAAAACAGTTGAACCAGTTTATCGATTGCCCTAGCTTCTCTGATAGCACCTAACGCAGTAACAGCCTGTGCTCGGACTTCGATATGCTTGTCATCTAAGGCAGCGAGGAGTGATGGGGCTGCGCGTTCATCAAGCAGCGTACCGAGTGCTGTTGCGGCACTCGCACGGATAGACTTGTACTCATTTTTGCCCTCAAGGATTTGGGTCAATATTTCAAGGGATTTCCGATCTTTGCTGAGTCCAAGCCCAAGCACTGCTTCCTTGCGAACAACATAGTTTGGGTGTTCCAACTCAGCAATCATTGCATCCACAGGTGAATCCTCGTTTTCTTCAAGCCTGCCTAGCGCAAACACCAATTTCCATCGGGTCCAGTCATCCTCCACGGATTTGAGTGCATTTATAATAGATTTCGCTGTCACCGCTCTACCAAGTTTGGTTAAGGATGTAATCACCTCAGTCTGAACAGATAGGACTTCCTGTTTTTCTTCAAACGTTCCCCATCCTTTTTTCAGAACATCAACTAGTCCATCATCAGCAAGTTCAGCCGGCAACTCACGTAGCGCGATGGCTGCTTGTTTGCGCGCTCCCTCAAACTTATCTCTTTTCAGCGTCGTCAGTAAAGGATCTATCACTTTGTCGCCTTTGATTTTACCCAGAGCGACTGCAGCTTCTTGACGTACAATCCCTTGTTTGTCGTTCCTAAGTGCTTCGATCAAGGGATCGACGACCAGTGCACCTCCAACATCTCCCAGAGCAAAGGCAGCACTTTTACGCACAGCAGCGCGTTCATCCTCTTTGAGCGCATCAATCAACGGCTGCACAACTGCATCGCCTTTGATTTTGCCAAGTGAGAGCGCAACTTCACTACGAACAAGACTCGGAATTGGTTTGAGCTCACCCCACGTCCGGTAGTCGGGTGGAGCATACTCCCCCGTCCACTCAACCCCTAAGTTGGTGATGGCTTCCTTCAGTCGTGCAAGGGTGTTGTACTGCCTTTTCAGGTGTCTTTGGAAGTCTTTGATATCCTCATAGCGTGTCCCCAAAACCCACACAAGTGCGGGAACGGATTCTGGCGCCTTGATTTCTCCCAAAGCAGCCACAGCACTTTTGCGGAGGGCAGGGCTAGTTTCATCGCTCAACATTAAGAGCAACATCGGCTGCACCGCTTGGGCAGCGGCGAGTCTCGTCAATGCGGACAGCGCAGCATTCCGCACGGTTTCACGCCCTCGCTTATCCATTGCCATTGTAATCAGTTCTTGAATTGCTTCATCAGTACCAATTTGGATTTCACCGAGCGCGGTGGCAGCATTGGCGGCGGTTGTGTCATCCAGCTTCAGTCCCTGAATCAGCGCATCACGTGCGATGTTATCTGTACCACGTCCCCTTAACACACCAAGTGTTTTGGCTGCTGCTGCTCTCACATCTTTTCGAGCATCGGTCATTAACGCCTCACTAAGGCCGTCCACCGAACGTAAATCGACGATACCCGTTAGCACCTCTGCGCTCCGAATCCTGACATCATCCCTCGGATCCTTCAAGGCATCGACAAGCCCCGGAATGGCAACTCCCTTCATCGCTTGTAACGCAGCACCTGCACTCACACGTAGATCATCATTATCGAGTAAGCTAATCAGGCGGGGAATTGCCTCTTCGGCTTTTAATGCACCGAGCGCCTGTGCTGCGGCAGCTTGTGTGTTAATGCGATGGTTTTTACGCCGAGTTGGGTCAATATACGCGTTTGCGAGGTATTGGTACTCCGATGTCAGTTGGAGAAACTCAGTTGAATTCTCATCTGGAAGGACATTCTGGGCACCGGAGTCGAGCACTTCAATTAGAGGTGCGATAGATACATTACCAATCTCTGTCAGTGCATTAATCGATGCAAGTCTAACATTAGCATCTAGGTCCGCCAACAGGTGAATTAGTGAGGGGATTGCTTCCTCCGCTTTGAGTTGGCCAATTAATTTTGCTGCATGCATCCGCACCTGCCCGGCATTGGTCTGCGTCGCTAGTTTGAGGGCAGGTACGATTGGTTCCTCCCTAAGCCTCTCCAGTGCAACGATTACGTTGTAAAGCACATAGGGAGATTCGTTCTTATTTTTCAGGATCGATTCAAATGTGGGAATTAGTTTCGGGTCTTCCAGATCCCCCAAATGCCTGACGGCTCCCTTTCTAATATCGGCATCCGGGTGCTGCGTCGCGCTGATCAACAAGCCAGAAACTGTCGGTGTATTGCCGAGTTTCTGAATTAGCATCATTGCCGCACCGCTAGCCATCGGGTCAAAGCATTTCTCAGCCTCCAAGAGTCCTATGATGGCAGCAGAGTCAGGCTGATTGACCAGTTCTGAAGGGAGGTTGGCACTTTTTTCAGCGGCTGCAGCGAGCCCATTCGCAAGGAGACCCGCAATCGAATTTCTGGACCGGATGAGGCGTTCTAAGCGATCGAGATCGTCGGAGTCCGGATCTTCCTGCGTCTCCAATGTTTTTACATCCGTATTGAGTGGCTGTAAATAGTCACCAACCTTTTGGATGGTTCCGTGCCAAGCAGCGGCATCTGTACTCCATCCTGAAGCGTTATGTAGCTGAAGTAACGCTCGCAGTGATTGCGTTTCTGGAAGATTGGGCGCGGTCTCTATGGCACTCCGAGCGGCAGCGTAATCCACTTTCGCAATTGCTGCGCGTGCTTCAAGGATGTTTCTATCTTCTTTCTCGGCGCAGCCAGTGAGGATACCGACTGCTAGCACAAAACTGATAAACAGAACTAATTTTTGCTTCATTTTTTATCTCCTTTTTTTAATGCGTAATGCGTAAAACGTAAAGCATAAATTTTAGACCATTGGTTGATTCAATTTCCAGCAATGACTAACTTCGTCAGGTCGGCAAGCGGGTATACTTTTTGTGCG
>JAGWBT010000046.1 GCA_021295755.1 Candidatus Poribacteria bacterium | reverse complement strand
AAATCTGATTGGGATGGTCTTTTGTATACATCCCAACCGCCATCGCGTCAATCGGCTTGATACGTTCGAGTGCGAACTGAAACGCTGGCAGTGGCTTACTTCTGCCTGCGGCGAGGACTTTAATCGAGATCACCGGAAGATGTACAGCTTGAATTGCTGCAATTGCTGCCTCCCGATCTGCGTCGAGATACATCTCGCGATGACGGGTATGATTGTAAAGCGCGCAGACATAGAAATCAACATCGTATTCGTCGTGGTAGCACTGTTTCATAATGTGAGGCTCATGCGTTCCTATGCCGGGGGAAAACCCCAAATCTCGAATCAGTTTCAACGCATCGTGCAAGGAGCCCAGTTTTCCCTCATCATAGAGCCGATCTGTTGTTCCCCCGTGATGATAGATAGCGATTGGTTGGTAACGGGCAATCAGTCGAATATGCGCCGCCAGATCGGTATATTCATTCCCTTTCGCCGTCTGTGCAATCCACTGAATCTTTCCGCCAGCGTTTCGGTACTCATTCAGTATCCGCATGATGTGGCGATCCGCCCGCGCAAGTACGGTATTGATTCCGCACCGTTCCGCTTCGCGCAGATCTGCCATAATCTGATCAGCGGTGTAGTAATCCTCCATCTCCTTCGACTTTGCAAGGGAATGGTGGGAAATGCCGCTATATGGGTTGCCCCCAATAATCAAGCGGCTCACCCGGTGAGATCCAATGGCAATCGTTGGCAATTTCATGACAAGTTCATACCTTTACTTTGAATTATCGAGTCTTGTCATGTATTGCAGGTTATATGCCAGTCCAAAAGTCTCATTTTCCGAGTTTAGAACGCCTTAATTGCACGGAATTGGGCAAATTCACCCTACCAGCTGGTGACGGTTTGGTGCGAGTTTATTTTCCGATTTAGTGCTGTATGAAATTTTACCCATTTTACACAAGAATATTAGTATTTTATGGATAGGAGCGACAGCCCATGTGGCGGTGCGGAAGCCCCAGCCTCGGATCTATCCCGTGCATTGAGAATCTGGTACAATTGATTGACACCATCTTCTCTGTTGCGCAGTTTCAAGACAGTACCGACAATGGCGCGAACCATACCGCGCAGGAAGGAGTCTGCCTCAATCTGAAAATAGACCAAATCTTCCTCCTGCCAACATCGACATTCGTAAATCTCACAGATTGGATTGATTCGCTCACTGCCGGAGCGTTGGAAAGAAGAAAAATCTCGCACCCCGACCAGCGATTGGCAGGCTATGTCTGCATCTTGTGCGTCAATTGGATCGGGGAAAAAGTAGGCATTATTCCGTAGGAGTACAGAGGGATATGCGCGGTTGAGAATTGTGTACCTATAGGTACGGCTCACCGCACTGAATCGGGCGTGGAAATCTGGCGGGACCTCTTCCACATCAATAATGACGATGTCTCGCGGCAGAGTGGCGTTGAGTGCCTTCTGAAATGAAAGTAATGGCATCTGAGAATGGGTGTGGAAATTGGCAACCTGACCGGCGGCATGTACTCCTGTGTCCGTCCTCCCTGCGCCGATGATTTGTGTCTGTGTCTTAGTAATTTTTGCGAGTGTGTCTTGGATGGCTGCTTGAATCGTTATCGCGTTAGGCTGAATCTGCCAGCCGTGATAGTTTGTGCCGTCGTATTCGATTGTGAGCTTGATATTTCGCATCGTCATTTATAGCCCGGCAATACGTTCCGCACATCATGTTTTCCGCTTGATTCTTTTGGGTTGCAATGCTAAACTATTGTGAAATTAGTTCCTACATTCACAGAGGGAAAATATGCGGATCAGTGAAGCACAGAAAGAACAGTTTGAAGAAAAGGGATTTTTCGTCCTTGAAGATATCTTCAGTGAGGCGGAGATCGACAATCTCACCGATGAGATTGAAAGGTATGTTGACGAAGCAAACCAACAACTTAAAGCGGATGGTGGAAAGGGGATTAGCCGCCCGGACGAGATTGTGTTTACCTCTTTCATTGCGGAAAAAAACGAGAAGATTCTATCCTTCGTCAAACAGGATAAATTTGTCCAACTGACAACGGATCTCATCGGTCCAAATGTCCGTCTCTACTGGAATCAGGCGGTCTTCAAATATCCTGAAACACCCCAGGAATTTCCGTGGCATCAGGACAATGGATATACACCAGTCGATCCGGAACAATATTATACCTGCTGGCTGGCACTTAGTGATTCAACGCTGGAAAATGGCTGTATCTGGGTGCTGCCCGAAACTCATAAGTTCGGCACACAACCGCATAATCGAACGGTGTTAGGACAGGTCGGATACTCCGGCGACAATCCGGGGGTTGCCGTACCGCTGAAAAAGGGAAGTATGGCAGTTTTTTCATCGTTACTTTTTCATCGAAGTGGTCCTAACCTGACGGAGGGCGTCCGCAAAGCGTATATTATTCAGTATATACCGGCTCATACGAGAAACGCAAGAAATAACGAACCCTTTACGGATCGGCTTTGGATTGCGAAAGATGGGAAACGGTATGATGAAGAACCTTCGGATGGGTAAGGAGGGGAAACAGTTTTTGACGCCTTGGATGGAAGAGTGAAAAAAATCAACATGGACGACATTACGCTTGCGTATTCAACCGATTCTGTTAATTGGACAGAATTGGCAGAAGTGTACCGCTTGGCACCGTTGGGCACATACGATCGGGAGCGGCTACAACATGCTTACGAGAAGAGCCAGGTCTGCTGCTTCGTATATCATGGTACTCAGTTGATTGCCGCCGGACGGGCATTGTCTGATGGGGAATACTTCGCTTTCATTTGTGATATCGTCGTTCTGCCGGAATTTCAGCGACAAGGGATAGGGACACGTATCATGAACGCGATGTTCGAGAGGTTATCCGCCGAAAAAGTGCTTCTCGCTTGCGTGATTGGGCAGGAAGACTTCTATAGAAAACTGGGGTTCTTGAGACATAAATCCGTCATGGCTCTCTATCCGAATGCCGAATGGTATAAGGAGAACGGGCTTTTGGAATGAAGGAGGACAACATGGAACGTCTTGAATACGGGAACACAGGACTCGAAATCTCGCGCCTTTGCTTTGGTGCAGGGCATCTCAATAGAGTTTGTGCGAGTTACGCAGAGGGCGGCAGCCTGTTACGCGAGGCATTTGATCAGGGCATCACCTTCTGGGATACGGCTGAAGGGTATGGCAGCCAGCCACATCTGGGTGCAGCGCTGAAAGGACTTGCGCGCGATCAAGTGGTCATCCAAACGAAAACGGGAGCGCAGGATCATGCCGGTGCTCGCAAGAGTATCGAACGTTCTCTCCGAGAAATGGGGACAGATTACATCGATGTGCTTTTGCTGCATGGCGTTTCCTCGCCTGAAGATTTGGAATCACGGGAGGGAGCCATGTCAGCATTTCTGGATGCCAAAAGTAAGGGAATTGTCCGTGTCATCGGTTGCTCGACGCACCTCTTCACGGGACCGGTGATGGACGCCGTCATTGATCACCCTGAGATTCAGGTCATCTTGGCAACAGCGAACAAGGAGGGCAGAATGTTGGAAGGCGGTCCGTTTGATCGGCACCTTGGGTACCTCCAGCGAGCTTATGACCTCGGAAAAGGGCTCAGTATTATGAAGGTCATCGCAGCAGGAGACCTCCCTGAGTCAGAACTTGAAGATTGGATTCGCTGGGGATTTGAGCTGGAAATCGCACACGGCATCAATCTCGGCATGTCTAACCGGTCAGAGATTGATTTTGATATACGGATCGCGCGTGAACATGCGAGGCGACGTCTGCGCAAGGTTGCGTGAAAAGCCATGAGAATTTTTCACCTCTCAAAGGAGGTTTCAACATGACAGAACATACGCATAACGCTTCACCTACAGTGATCCCGGCTTCCGAGACAGCTGAGCGGATGGCAGTTGCCTGCGCGAACTTTTTAGACACCTTGACACCGGAGTTAAGGCGGAAGACGGAATTCGCGTTTGAAGACGGTGAACGTCAACGCTGGCACTACATCCCACGTGAGATGTTCAATCGCAAAGGGATATATCTCCAAGAAATGAACCAGAAGCAACGGGATGCGGCGTTCGGTCTGCTTGCCACCGGATTAAGCCAGACGGGCTATCAAAAGGCAACAGCGATTATTGATTTGGAAGCCACGCTCGGTGAGCAGGAACGGATGGAAGGGGTTGCACAACTTATCCGAGATCCCGAACTCTACGCCTTCAGTGTTTTTGGAGATCCGACGAACCACGGTCCCTGGGGCTGGCGAGCGGAGGGGCACCATGTTTCACTCCATTTTACCGTTGTGAACAGGGAGTTGATTACGCCGAATCCGTTCTTCTTTGGATCCAATCCGGCAGAGGTTCGGCATGGTCCCGACAAGGGACTGCGTATATTGTCCGCAGAAGAGGATCTTGCTAGACAACTTTTGGGATCTCTTACTCCGGATCAGAGCAGCAAAACGGTTATCCACGAAACGGCACCTGCGGATATCCTGACGCGAGATGTTCCAAAAGTCCAACTTGATGCCGCTGAAGGGTTGGCAGTCGAATCAATGACAACCGCACAACGTGAAGTTTTGGTGCAGCTTATTGACACGTATATCGATCGGCTTCCTGAACAGCTAGCGAAAATTGAGGGGCAGAAACTGCGCGATGCAGGTATAAACGATATCCATTTTGCTTGGGCAGGACCGGCGAATCGCGGACAGCCGCATTACTACCGGCTTCACGGTCCCTTCTTCTTTGTGGAATATGATAACACGCAAAACAGCGCCAACCATATCCACACCGTTTGGCGACATATCGAAGATGATTTCGGTATAGATCTGCTCCGTTCCCACTATCAGAACGGACACCATCACGCCTAAAACGGAGTTCGACACTGATGAACCGTGCGGAGGCGCAGATTCTTCGCACGGTTTTATGATTCGAGCCGGTTCGCCCGAAACCACTCATATATCAGCACGCTACCCGCCACTGCCACGTTGAGCGATTCTACCTTGCCTGTCATTGGCAGCCGCGCCCACCCTTCGACCTGCGCACGCACCGCATCGGATATACCTCGCACATCATGCCCCAGAACTATGGCGACTCGACCTTTCCAGTTTTCCTGATTCCAGAATTTGCCGAGATGCGGATCCGCTCCCATCGTTCTGAATCCTTTTTCATGCAGCCATCTAAAAAGCCCTGGAATGTCAGCTGTCTCTACAAGAGGGACGCTGAACAGTGAACCGTGACTCCCCCTTACAGACTTAGGGTGAAAGATGTCCACGCAGGGTGGGATCAGAAAAACGGCTGCAGCCCTAACGGCATCTGCAGTACGGAGAATCATCCCTAGATTGCTTGGCGTTTGTGTCCCATCAAGAACAAGGACTAGTTCATCGCCGGTCAAAGAGATGTCCTGAAATGACACCTCAAAGAGGGCGAAAGTTGCCACAATATGTGTCTGTATGACATGGGGCGGTGCTTTATGGGGGGCGGCGTATACGTTGCCGGCGGCAGCTGATAGTGTATGCAGGACCTGAGTTGACACGGGGGCAAGGGTTGCACCGGCTTTTCGCAAGCGATTGAGAAGTTGCTGTATTGCCTTTTCACCGCATTGTTCTTCACAATAGAAAACTTCGATCGGTTGTATCCCGGCATCCAGTGCCAGATGCAAGATTTCAAAGCCTTCGACTAGGAAGCGTCCTTGGCGCTGACGGTGCTTGCGTGTCTGAAGTTTGCGAGCAGCGACGATTCGCTGGTTGTTGACGCTGGTAATAACGGAATGGTGCTGGGGCGATATGGGTTTGTGTTTCTGCAAGACGCTGTTCTCCTGCACCGCATGAAAGCGAAAGAAAAAAGAATCCGAATGGTTAATCATTAAACACTAGCGAGAACCACGCGCTCAATATCAGCATAATCTTTGATAACCTCACAGTGCTTATATGCGGGTTGCGATTGAATCAGGTCTTGAACAGGGTGACTTTGGTTGCAACCGATTTCCAAGATGAGTTTCCCTTCCGAATTCAAAAACTGTGGCGCGTCTGTTACGATACGCCGAATGATGTCAAGGCCATCAGCGCCAGCAAAGAGCGCGATTTCCGGCTCGTGCTCTCGTACATCCAAGGGAAGGGTTGACGCCTCGTCTGTGCCCACATAAGGCGGGTTGGAAGCAATCCAGTCAAAACGGGAGTTGGGTAGTTCTTGCAGGGGTTCAAACAGATCGCCTTGCAGGAACGTGAGTCGATCTGCGCAGTTGTGAGTGAGTGCATTCTGCTGGGCAACTGCTAAGGCTTCCGTTGAGAAATCTGTGGCAATCAACTCCCAATCAGGACGGTGATGACCAGAACTAATCGCAATGGCGCCGCAACCTGTTCCGATATCCACGAACCGGCAAGGCTCCTGCTGATGCTGTAATACTGTCTCAACTAGAGTCTCTGTCTCGGGTCGCGGAATTAGCACACGCGAATCTACATAGAAGTCCAGTGACATAAACTCTTTGTGGTTGGTAAGGTAACTCACAGGAGTGTGCGCTATCCGTTTTTTGATTAGCTCCCGAAATTTCGATAGCGCCTCTTGGAACACAGGCATCTCGAAGGAGAGATAGAGTTGTAAACGGCTCTTTTGCAGGAGGTGTCCGAGCAACAATTCCGCGTCTAATCGCGGGGTAGGGATTTCGTGACGTTCAAAGTACTCTGCCGTCCACTCGATAAGATCGATTACGTGCCAAGTTTTCACGACGATAAGTTCTTTAATTGCTCTGCTTGGTCAGCGTCTATCAAGGCATCAATGAAAGTGTCGATGTCTCCATCTAAAACTGCATCTAACTGATAAACGCTTAGACCGATACGATGGTCTGTCACCCGATTCTGGGGAAAGTTATACGTGCGAATTTTTTCACTTCGATCGCCGCTGCCAATCATAGATCTCCGCGTTTGCGCACGTTCGGCATCCTGTTCAGCTTGCATCTGCTCAAGTAGACGGGATCGCAGAATCTTCATTGCCTTGGCTCTGTTCTTATGTTGAGATTTTTCATCTTGGCAGGATACCGTGAGCCCTGTAGGAATGTATGTGATTCGTACCGCTGAATCGGTTGTATTGACGCTCTGGCCGCCTGGTCCTGATGAACGGAACGTTTCAATCTGCAAATCTTCTGCGTCAATCTTGAGATCAACCTCTTCCGCCTCCGGCAAGACGGCAACAGTCACCGCGGATGTGTGGATGCGACCACTGGCTTCCGTTGTGGGGACGCGCTGCACACGGTGTGTACCGCCTTCAAACTTTAGCCGGCTATATGTCCGGTTCCCGTTAATCGAAAAAATAATCTCTTTGAAGCCTTTCAAGCCGGTTGCATTGGAGTTGAGCAGTTCTACTTTCCAACCTTTCTGATCAGCGTATCTTGAGTACATCCGGAAAAGCTCGCCGGCAAATAAACTTGCTTCTTCACCCCCTGTTCCCGCGCGGATCTCCACAATCACATTCTTTTCGTCGTTCGCATCCTTCGGGATGAGCAAGATCTTCAACTCGGTTTCTAAGTTGTTTTTCTGCTCGGTGAGCCCGTCCAGCTCTTGCTTAGCAAAGGCAATAAACTCAGCATCGGTCTCTTGTTCAAGCAGGGCGGAAGTTTCCTCGATCTCTTTCGCTGTTTTTTGATACTCCGTATACTTTGAAACAATCGGTGCAAGTTCCGCGTGCGACTTTGCGAGGTTTTGCAGGTTTTGCTGATCGGCAATTTGTGCGGGATCGGCTAAACCTTTTTCTATTTCTAAATATCTTGTTTCTATCTCTTTTAACTTCTCAAGCATAGTTAGGTTATCACTTTAGTATTAAACGGGTGTTGACGCTGCTTTATTGGTAGCCTTGAGATTTGGATTTTCCATGCCGAAACCAGCTTCGCGCCGTTTGCTCGATTCGGTTCGTGCTTTCTCGGACCACGCCTTAAACTCAGGTGTCCAAGCGCTGTCGTGTAGGGTTGCCCGTTTGCGATAGGGGACGTAGTTGCCCAGATGCCAGAGTGTATTTCGGTAAAGTGCGAAATCTCCCGCTTCTAGATGCAACTGTATCGCCCCGGGCATACTGCGACAATATTCGAGGCAGAGTGGTTCCCGCTCTTCTACGGATTTGCCATCAAGGTCCACGCCCGGTATGGGTCGATCTGGGAAGCGTTCAATTTCCGCTGGCAAGTCTCGCCTCAGATGGCTACCCAGAACAAACCACGTCGAACTGTCTTCATACAAAGCGCAATTAATCTGATTGAAATGATTGATGTCGGTGAACACTTCATCCCACATTGAGAGTGGCAAACCGGCGGCGTTATCGCGCCAGTCGCGGTGCCACGGCGTGCAGTATGGCATATCCGCAGGTTCAAACAGAATACCGAAGTGGTCTCGATCACCATGACGATGACGCGGCGTCAGCACCTCGGCAATGGCATCAACCAGTGGTGGTAAATTGGCGTAGTCAATGAAGGGCTGTTGGTCAAGATCATAATTTGCAACGGGCTGGAGACGCTGCACTTGGGGACCGCTTTGCTCACGGGCAATTGCTTTCGCCCTGTCACTGACTTGTCGCAGATCTCGAATCAATGACGGTGGAAGAATTTTTCGGAAAACTGTGTAACCGAGCATATGGTATTCTTCAATATGTTTATCAGACACTTGAAATCCCATGCGTTATTTTTTTTCCACCTTCTATTCACTGCGATTTTTTTTAGAACCTCAGAAGGGCAGATGGTCGCTCGTACAATTTACCAGTTGACCTCTGCCCTCTCATGTTTCATAGCCGATAAGAATTCAGTGATGCGATTACACAACGCTTGTGCTCTGAAGGGTTCTGCCGGCATTTATGACTAAACCTTATTTAATTTTCATCGGCAAGACCATACCTACGGCGGAAACTTTCGACCCGTCCCGCCGTATCGACAATTGTCTGCTGACCTGAGTAAAATGGGTGACACTTTGAACAAATTTCTACGCGGATTTGAGGTTTGGTAGAATAGGTTGTATATGTTGCACCACACACACAATTGATGACACATTCCATTGTTTCTGGATGGATATCTGATTTCATGAGGATCTTCACCTCCTTGCAGTTTATTTAACGGTCAACTCAGCGCTACCACTGATACCGTCCACCGCGGGCGGGACCGTTGGCTTTGGTATTGTTTATCATCATATCAATAAACTGCTCATTTGTCTCTGTTTTTCCTAAGTGTTCGACAAGGAGTTCCATTGATTCAGCGGTGCTCATCTGCCCCATGAATTTGCGCAGGATCCACGCTTTGCTGAGTATCTCTGGCTTGAGCAGTAGCTCTTCGCGTCTGGTCTTCGATTTACCGATGTCGATGGAGGGGAAGATGCGCCGTTCTAGCAGAGAACGCTCTAAGTGAATCTCCATGTTTGCAGTACCTTTTAACTCCTCATAAATATGCTCATCGCCTCGGCTTTCGGTATCAACCAATACGGTGGCTATAATCGTTAAGCTGCCGCCTTCCTCAAACTTTCGTGCCGCCCCGAAAAACTGACGCGGTTTCATAAACGCAAGCGCGTCAATACCGCCTGACAATGTTTTACCACTGTGCGGTGCCACAACGTTACAGGCTCGCACGAGACGTGTCATGCTATCCAGCATAATCACTACGTCTTTGCCATATTCGACCCATCGCTTCGCTTTTTCAATGACCATATCCGCGACTTGTACATGCCGTTCCGGATGCTCATCAAAGGTGGAACTGATAACTTCCCCTTTTATGGACCGGGAAACATCTGTCACTTCTTCTGGACGCTCATCAATTAATAAGAAGATGAGCATAACTTCTGGATGATTCTCCTCGATACCGTGGGCGATATTTTTTAAGATTGTGGTTTTGCCGCTGTAAGGCGGAGCTACAATCAACCCACGCTGCCCCTTACCGATCGGGGACATCAAATCGGTAATCCGTGTAGAAAATTCCTTCGGATTATGTTCAAGTATTAGCTGCTCATAAGGGTAGACAGGGGTTAAGTTATCGAAAAGGATCTTATCCTTTGCGGCTGTTGGGGCTTCGGCATTGACTTTTTCAATTTTCAACAATGCGAAGTAAAACTCATCTTTATCGCCTCCCTTTTTAGGGGGACGGATCTGTCCCTGAACCTCGTGACCTGTACGGAGGTCAAATTTGCGTATTTGCGAGGGAGAGACATAAATATCATCGGTACTTTGCAAATAGTTATAGCTTGATGACCGAAGAAAACCGTATTTTTCTGGTAAAATCTCAAGGATACCTTCTCCGAACAACATGCCGCTGCTTTCCGCTTTGGCTCCAAGAATTTGGGCAATAAGCTCTTGTTTGCGGAGGCTACTGTATCCTGTTAGCCCCAACTTCCGAGCCATACCATTCAATTCGGAGATCGTCATCTCTTGGAGTTTAACAATGTCCACATTCTCCATAATTTTGTTACTCCTCATTGCGCGATTCTAACCGCTTGCAGATTGACTAACACTCATATCTTTTACACTAACCCAAAGTTGCACAAAGCATTTGCAGCAGACACTCCACGGTTGACGCTACACTTCGGGAAGAGATGTGCAACGACTCACCGGTTTGCCTTTATAAACTATAATTTATGATCGTTGGCAGCATAGTGGTGGGAAATTATCGAAAAGAAAGTTGGATCAAATTAAGATAAAAGACAAGGATACGCAGAATAGCGGTTGGTTAAGTGGTGAATTATAAGGAATTCCCAAACGGGTAACATAGAAGAGGCGTCGAATCGGTGTATGAAGGCATTCAAAATAATACGAAATATAGTGGCGGACGACTGTCGGTGGGAATTATTCCTGTTAACGCTAGAATTATACATTAATGGATCGTTCAACGTCAAGTATTTTATTTGAGGACTGTAAAAATATTCATAGGACTGATGCAAATTGAACAGAAAATTGGCATATTTTGCTGAAAAGTCGTTATTTAATTCCATCTAACCCCTTAAATCCCCTGATCAGGGGACTTTAAGAGGACATGCGTAAGTCCTAATTCAAATGAATGAATAAAGCCTTCAACCTTAGCAACTTTGCTCAATTTTCCCGAGGAGAATGAACGGGAACGGTTACGAATCCTGCACCTCTACACCTGCATCATCGTCCGCTTGTGTTTCACTTTCTACACCGGCTGTCAGTTGTAAGAAAAGTTCCTCAAGCGTCATTTCGATGGAACGCATTTCAAGCAAATTCCATCCGTGCTGAATGATGCTTGATGAAACCGCTGCGCGAATATCTGTATTCAGTTCATAATTGATGTGGAATGTTGGATTGACGTTATCGTTCAAACCTCGGCTTTCGACATGACTGACACCGGGGAGATTTTCGAGGACGGTCTTGACCTCTGCTTCTGGACCTGAGACTTCCAGATAAAGGGTTTTCGTATCGCCCAACTCTGTGTGTCCGTCATCACCTGCGTCAATAGAAACGGCACGTCCCTCTGAGAGTTTTACACCGCCGGCAATTTTACCGTCATTAATCACAATCAACCGCTCACAGGTCATACTCGCTTCAGGGAGGATGTGTGTGCTGAGGATGATTGTGTGTTCGTTGCCGAGAGCCTTGATCAGTTCACGGATCTCAATAATCTGCCGGGGATCAAGACCGGCTGTAGGTTCGTCAAGGACAATGACATCTGGATCATGAATCAGTGCCTGTGCCAAGCCGACCCGTTGACGATAGCCCTTGGACAGCTGTCCGATAATCTGGCCTCGCCGCTCGGTCAAACTACAGGATTCAACCGCTACCTCTAATCGCTCGGCACGTTTGCTTCGCGGTACGCCTTTAATCTTTGACACAAATTTGAGGTAGCCAGTGACGGTCATCTCTGGATAAAGCGGCACACTTTCGGGCAGATAACCGATGTGCTTACGAACATCCAAGGATTGCTTGAAAACATCGTATCCCGCGACCGTTGCATTTCCACTGCTGGCGGGCATAAAGCAGGTCAAAATTCGCATGGTGGTGGTTTTGCCAGCACCATTTGGTCCCAAAAAACCGATGACCTCGCCTTTGTTAATACGAAAGGAAATTCCTTTCAATGCCGGAAATGGTCCGTAATTTTTTGTGAGATTTTCAACTTCGATCATCTATTGATCTCCCGTAATAAACCTGTTTTTCATCAAGGAGTCGTCGCGCCTGGAGCTACAGCACTGATACAAAGTATTGCATGAAAATCCCGATGCCCTCCATATCGTCATTCTCCTTAACGCCGGTGCAGCTGCTTTGGTTACGAATCATGAGGAAAACTTAAGCAAGTGACGGGGTAATGAATACATAGGGCTTTGACTCCTTCTGTATTGATTTTATTCGCTGTGCATATTTTGACGTTTTGACGAAATTCTAGATATAAGGTTGATTAGACGTGTCGCTTTGACTATACGATGTAGCAGAAATTCCTTGAGGGTCGTAAAACGCTTGGTCTTACAGTTGCTTTCGACAATCCTTGAAATACCATTGACGCGCCCCGCAATTTTTGATATACTGAGCACAGTTTAAGACACGGTGTGATCTACTTAAAATCAATCCATCAAGGAGCGCAGCATGAAAATTGACAAGATCGAATCTTTCTTCATCGGTGGCGGTTATGTGGTCCGCATCCACACCGATAACGGCATCAGTGGCATCGGTCAAACCGCTTGCTGGGGCTATCCCGAAGCGGTCGAGAGAATCGTCGCAACCTTTGAAAAATACCTAATCGGTCAAAATCCCCTGCGCATTGAACATCACTGGCAGTATCTCTACCGCATGGGACCGTTTCGTGGCACCGCTCTCTGTGGCGCAATCAGTGCGGTAGATATTGCGCTGTGGGACATCAAGGGAAAGCATTTCGGTGCGCCGGTATGGGAGCTGTTAGGTGGAAATTGTCGTGACAAAATCCGTCTGCATCTTATGGCTGGAGGACCGACCCCAGAGACAATGTTTCAGAGTGCGAAAGATGCAGTAGAGGAAGGGTTCACTGCGCTGAAGTTTGATCCGGTGGTCGGTGGCTATCAGGATATGGCGTTGGATCGCTTGGTCAAGACCGCTCGCGATCTGGTTGCAGCGGCGCGAGAGGGAGGCGGTCCCGATCTTGACCTCATCGTCGAAGTCCACCGCAAACTCACGCCGATGAACGGGATTGTCTTGGCAGAAGCGTTGACACCGTTTAATATCTACTTCCTTGAGGATCCCATCCAGATTGACAGCATCGTGTCGCAGGCGGAGCTTGCCAAGCGGATGACCGTCCCTTTAGGAAACGGTGAACGTCTGACAACGATTTGGGAATTCCGTGAATTGCTCGCCGCCGGTGGACCTCAGTATGTCCGACCGGATGTTGCATTGGCGGGCGGGCTGACTCAATGTAAAAAAATCGCTGCAATCGCTGAATCCTACCACAGTGCGGTTGTTACCCACAATTTCTTGGGACCGCTGACCACAACCGCCTCATTACACCTCGACGCAAGCATCCCAAACTTCATCACCCAAGAATACACCAAGGGCGACGAATCACCTAACAACGCTGTTTACAAAACCTGCTATCAGCGTGAGGGCGGTTATATTCCGATTCCTGAAGCACCGGGACTCGGCGTGGAGTTGGACGATAGTCTGATAGAGCAGCGCCCCTACCAACCGATGAACACCGGTCAAACTTTGCTGCGCGAAGATGGATCGGTCGCTTACGCCGTGTGATCGATAACGGGCAGAAGGCAAAGCAACTCATATTAAAGCACGCTTCACACTTAACAGATTCGGCAACGCATGCAAGGTTTGGATGGTTTCTCTCCACCGCCCGGTCTGCGTTCCGTCCCGGTCTAACAGAACTGCACGGATGTCGGCGGCGTGGGCTCCCATGATATCTGCCTCGAAGGAGTCCCCAACATGAACTGCTTCTTCCGGGGAAACGCCGACGGCATTTAAGGCATATTCAAAAATAGCTGCGTCCGGCTTCGCACTTCGTACCCGCTGATCATGGGAGGCGACGACCACGTCAAAATAGGGAGCAAGTCCAAGTTCTTCAACCATAGCATGTAAGGGCGTATCCCAGTTGGAAATGATTCCCATTTTTAGGTTCATCTGCTGTAATCGGTCAAGGGTCGGCAGAACGTCTTCATAAAGCGTGGCGTTGTTACGCGAAAAAAGGGCATGTTCATATTGCAAGACTTCCCACGCAATCTGTTCTACATGCTCACGCACTCCCAGTTTTCTCAGAAAAGTACAGCAGGCATCAAGTTGTCTGAATATTGTATCCCGTATGTTATCTGTCGGTTTTGAGGCTTCATACGCTTCGGTTAGAATTGCCCGCGCTTCGTCGTAGACAGACCAATCTAGACGCAGTTGATACCGATCGGCAATTTTACGAGTAGTCACACGCAGTGGCTGCGTCCAAGAGATGAGTGTCGCAAAGAAATCGAAGAAGATAGCGTTTGTCATTGAGGTTCCTTACTATAAAGCGCAACTTGGTTTATGTTGTTTTTTCGACAGCTAAATCCGGAAAAAGTTTACAACTTTTTCAAGGATTGA
This sequence comes from Candidatus Poribacteria bacterium, assembly GCA_021295755.1. Classification (NCBI taxonomy): domain Bacteria; phylum Candidatus Poribacteria; species Candidatus Poribacteria bacterium. Next base: position 3,735 of record JAGWBT010000046.1, on the reverse strand, counting down.
CGGTCAAGTTGTTTAAGATGCTCAACCGAGGAGGTTTCCTATGATACCGTGGATCTTTACCCATAGCCCGCTCGAACACTGGCTGCCCGACTACCAGCGAACATTCGACGCTTGGGAGGACGGGGGTGTGCGTGGTATCGTGTTCGGTTACTTGCAGTTCATGCAGGATGACGGCACAACGATTCGGACCTTTGCGCCTGATCCGGAGGTATACAAATCATTCGGGGTGAGTCCACCGCCGGAAGCTCCACGCGATTTGGAGAAAGAGAGACAGCTGCACGCCATGTTAGACGATGCCGCTTCGCGCGATTGGCATATTATGACCTTTAGCGTCCCCGGCGGCGGTGGGACACGACCGTTAGAGGAAGATCCCTATGGCGCGGTGGGATTTGCTGCTAGCGTTCAGGACACGATGAACGCCTACCCTCAAGCGCACGGTGTTATCATAGATGGTCCGGGGGAACAACATTACGAACTAGCCTTCCATCACGGCGGGGAGCTGCTCGAAATTCGTGAGCATGAGCGGCACCGTTTCGCGGCTTTAGGAAAGGATATTCCCCGCTTGGAGCGGGGCATCGCACACTTAGGGGAACGGCTTCACAACCTGACACCGTCTCTGGTACGGTATCACGCTCCCGGCGGGATGCTGGCAGCGTTGACACTATTTGACATCAACGAAGATGCCCTCTACTGGTTGCGGACCCGTCAGGAAACCGCGTTGGGTTACATGCAGGCTGTACGCACCCAACTCGACCAGCTGGACCGCAAGGTGGAATTGGGCGGTATCCCGCGCACGGCGACCTTTTCTTCGCTCACCGGACAGAACTATCAACAGATGGCGTCGCTTTTCGACTACATCTTTCCTAAGCACTACTTCTGGCACCGGGGCTTCGATGGGATGTACGGAACGATTGCGCGTTGGGTCCAGATACTTTCTGAGTGGAACCCTAGACTGACGGAAGAAGATTGCTTTGCAGTAGTGAAGTCGCTGTTTGGCATTGACCTACCGGGCGTTCACTCGCTGATGGATATGGAGATGGGATTCCCGGAGGAGTTCTTCTCAGAGGTCGTATGGAGCGAAACTCAACGTGCACTCGAAGCTATTGGAGATGATGATAAAACTGTCGCTTGGGTGTCAACCGGACGCAGCCCACATGCCGGCGACGCTATGACGGCAAGAGATCTTCACAACATCTTGGCGACCTCCGAACGTGCGGGGTTGAAGCGATTTCTGTTTCACCCGGATCCAGATCTCGGTGCGGCGGAATGGCGGGTCATTTCCGGGCTATGCGGGAATTTGTGGCAGGAGGATCCCAACGGGTATTGGCCCTCTGACACCCAGAAACCAGATACATTTAGTGGTGGCAGAAAACCGTCCCGTTCATAGTTTTTGGTAGTAGGGAACAACGATCGTTGTTCCCTACATTTTCTCTGAGCTGCCTTTCTTTTGACATAAACCTTCTTATTTTTCGGACCAAAGGAGTCATATTTGGAAGATGAAAAAGTATAGAGTTGCGATTGTCGGTGGGGCGGGAACTTGGGGTAGCAGGTATCTACACGCCTACGCCAATCATCCAGCCTGCGAAATCGTCGCACTGGTTGACCGCGCCAAAGACCGCAGACAGACCTTCGCTGACCTATATGGTGTTGAAGTTGTCTTTGATTCACTGGATAACCTGTTAGCCAAAGAAGTTCCAGACATCGTTTCAGCAATCCTTCCGACATCGCACAATCCCGACACGATAATCGCCTGCGCAGAGGCTGGCGTCAAGGTGGTCTCATGCGAAAAACCGATATCAGTTGAATTGTCTCAAGCGGATGCGATGCTGCGTATTTGTCGTGAGCGAGGCACCGTTTTCGGATGTGGTAGTGTCTACTCAGGAGTGCCGTATCTGTTAGAGACAATTGATTGGATCGGTGCCGGTAATATCGGCAAACTCACCGCTGCCGCTATTCCGAGTGGACTGCCACGTGAAGTATCGGGCGGGGGCTGTGTTCAATTGACGCTGCTGCGACTACTCACCGGTATGGAGGTGGAATGGGTCAAAGGCTGGACGTTACCGCCGGAATCCGGCTGGAGGCCGCCTGTTGATGTTTCGGAATCTGAGATTGACTGCCCTGCCTATGGTCGTCTTGGATTATCAGGGGACGTTGTCTGTGAGATTCCTGCGTCATCGGAGCAAGGTGGCTCTTGCCCGATCGCAGTCACAGGGGAAAATGGGCAGGTATGGATGACGAGCCCCAGACCTGTGTTTATCCAAGGGACTGGTGCAGCTTCGACTCCTGTTTATCCTGATTTTCTTGACACCTCTTCACCTGACGACTTCTTTACGCGGCGGATTGAGTGGCTTATGCAGGCGTTTGATACGGGTCGGGATGTGCTGGACAGCGGGCATGGATACCGCCAAGCGTTGGAAATTGCGATCGCGCTAAAACAATCTGCCGAGAGTGGGCACCAACGCATTTCTCTGCCGTTGGAGGATCGCTCGTTGCGGATAGTCCCGCACCCCTACCGGCTATTGGGGGGTGATGTAGCTGGTTGGGAGAGCATCGGCTATAGGGGTCCGCCAAACGCTGAGTAGATTTATAGGTTAATCAACCTTTTACGACTTTGGTTACATAATTATCACTGAAACTTCTGAAGGAGATACAAACAATGGAAGCATTCAAAGAACATGTTGGACTTGCAGCACCGTTGAATCGATTGAATGTAGACACAGATCAAATTATTCCTAAGCAGTTTCTCAAACGGATTGAACGCACCGGTTTTGGAGAGTTCCTGTTTTATGACTGGCGTTCTCTGGATAATGGCGATCCCAATCCGGACTTTGTCCTGAACGATCCCCGCTATCAGGAGGCGAGTATTTTGGTCGCTGGGGCAAACTTTGGCTGCGGTAGTTCGCGGGAACATGCACCGTGGGCGTTGCAACAGTATGGGTTTAAGGCGGTAATCGCACCTTCATTTGCGGACATCTTCCGTAACAACTGCTACAAGAATGGCCTGCTGCCCATCGCTCTGCCGGACGATGTGACTGCGGATCTGATGGAACAGATCGAGGCACAAGAAGGGTACAGGTTGATGATTGATTTGGAAGCACAGCAGGTGGTTCAGCCTGACGGGACTGCACACCCTTTTGAGATTGGTGATTTTGAGAAGCACTGTTTGCTGAATGGCTTAGATGAGATTGGCTGGACGTTGCAGTTTGATGAGCAAATTTCAGCGTATGAAGGACGAATCGGAACTTAGCAGCGTAACTGGAGTGATGGGATAATTAACGCTGACGCTATGTCAATCCCCCACTGAAACGTGGGAGGAGAGCCTTATGACTGAAAAACAGGTCACACTGCCCATAACAGGGATGCACTGTACAAACTGTTCGGACACTGTCGCACGTGAGTTGGGGAAACTGGATGGTGTCGCAACGGCAGATGTCAACTACGCTACCGAGAGAGCAACGGTCACTTTCAACCCGTCTGTGTTGAACGAAAATGGCATCATTGAAAGAATTCAAGACATCGGTTACGGGGTAGCGACAGGCGAGATTGAATTGCCTATAACGGGGATGCACTGCGTCAACTGTGCCGCGAGCGTCGAAAAAGCACTTAACGAAATGCGACCAAGCGTCGTCTCTGCGACAGTAAATTTTGCCACAGAGAAAGCGAAGATCGCGTACATCCCCGGTCAAGTGACGCCCACGGATCTTATTGCTGCTATTAAAGGGGCAGGCTACGGTG
>JAGWBT010000045.1:38346-39759 GCA_021295755.1 Candidatus Poribacteria bacterium | reverse complement strand
CAGTTTGCACAGCGCGCAAGAGGTTGAGACAGAGGTTCAGCCACCAGATCTCCGTACGCGCAAGTCTGGCAGCGATTGGGCTCGTTTCTTGGGTCCGACAGGAGACGGCAAATCCCCTGAAACATCCCTCCTTACCTCGTGGCCGCCGACCGGCCCGCCCGTCGTTTGGGAAAAGGAAATCGGAACCAGCTACGGTACGCCAACCGTTTCTCAAGGACGGTTGTTCATGTTCAATCGTCACGGTGGATCGGCTCGCTTAACTTGCATGAAAAGTGAAACCGGCGATGAACTGTGGCGATTTGAGTATCCGACAGACTATGAGGACCTATACGGCTACAATAATGGTCCCCGAACCTGTCCGGTCGTTGATAGGAACCGTGTCTACATTTTGGGGCCCAAAGGTATGTTGTACTGCATAGCTGTTTCGGACGGAAAAATGTTGTGGAGTCTAGACACCACTGAGAAATTTCACGTTGTTCAGAACTTTTTCGGCGTCGGATCCGCCCCGGTGGTTGAAGGCGAATTGTTGATTGTTCAGATTGGCGGTTCACCGCCGGGGCGCCCCAGAACGCTACTCGACACCCGCGAGCCCGTTCAAGGAAACGGCAGCGGTATCGTCGCTTTTAATAAGTCGACCGGCGAAGTTGTCTATCAAATCACCGATGAACTAGCAAGCTACACGACGCCGACGCTTGCCACAATCAACGGTCGCCGATGGTGTTTCGCCTTTGCCCGCGGCGGTTTGGTTGGTTTTGAGCCTCACACTGGAACGGTGGACTTCCACTACCCGTGGCGTGCCAAAAAGTTTGAATCCGTCAATGCTTCCACTCCGGTCGTCGTGGACGATCTGGTGTTTATCAGTGAGACATACGGTCTAGGCAGTTCGCTACTGAAAGTCCGTCCGGGCGGATACGAGGTGGTCTGGAAAGATTCCGAACGTCGTCGCAATAAAGCGATGCAATTACATTGGAACACGGCTATCCATCACGAAGGTTATCTCTACGGTTACAGCGGACGGCATTCCAGAGGATGCGAACTGCGTTGTGTTGAGTTACGAACGGGAAAGGTGGTCTGGACGCATCGTGTTCATGAACGTGGATCGCTGCTATATGCAGATGAGCACTTTATTAGTTTGGGTGAATTCGGCACATTGTCCCTGATTCGTCCCACGCCTGAAAAATTCGACCTTGTATCGAAGGTTTTGCTAATCAACGAACATGGCGAAGAACGGATCAGATATCCGGCTTGGGCAGCACCGGTTCTCTCAAATGGGTTGCTCTACCTCCGTGGCAAAGATCGACTGGTCTGCTTGGATCTGATGCCTTAAAACGAATTATAGGTAGCTAGACAACGATTTCATTATTCAATCCGCTCACCGACTTTCCCATTCACCAACAACCGGATAGAACGTCC
>JAGWBT010000045.1:0-38311 GCA_021295755.1 Candidatus Poribacteria bacterium | reverse complement strand
AACGATCGTACATTAATTTCAATCGCATCATCAAAAATCTTCACTTTCAGATCTTCAACAATTGATTTGTGCTGATGATCTAAGGCGTCAGCAATCCGCAAAATGGCAGCCAGCCGAGTCACCTGTTCCTTTTCGGTATACGAGAGCCGCTGAAAATGAGAATGGGAGGATTTGTTTGGGTCAGGGAATGCTTTGCGATGATAACGGGCGATGTTGGCAACCAGCTCAAGCTGTTTTTCATTGAGTCCAACAATCTCCGAATTCCGTATCAGGTAGTAGGAATGCTTGTGATGCGACAACGGGTTGACATACCCACCGATTTCATGGAGGGCTGTCGCTACACTCAGGAGCAGCCGCGACTCTGACGACAAATGATGAATGGGTTGCAGTTGATCAAACAGCAACTCTGCCAAATAACGGACCTGTTTGGCGTGCCCCACGTGGAAGTGATACTTATTGCCAAGCGCCATCGCTGCCTTGATAATCTCTGTTTCTTCTGATGTCACGTCCCATGAATTCCTGTGGCGATCTGCCATCTCGGCAAGTAACCCGTCCTTGAGTCCAACATTTGCTGCATAAAGCCCCCGCGCCCCAATTACATTGCTCACCACCTCCGTAAGAACGAGACCTGCGGGCAAGATAACGTCCGCACGGTCCGGTGCCATGCCGTATCGCTCCATCCGTTCCTGCACACTGAGTCTCGAAATCTCTCTGACAAAGCGTTGAAAATCCCGCAGCGGGATGAAACGAACATCTCTTGGGAATTCGTTGTTATCTGGGTCCAGAACACCAAGCTGTCGCCCAAGTTCTTCGACATTTCCGCCGGTGCCAAGCACTATATCAATTTCGTATTGGTTGATGGCATCTAACGTGGTTTCGAGCAGCTGCTCCATGTACGCCCGGAGCAACAAGATCTGTAGATCTGAGATAGTATCCGTCCTCAGGAAGGTTTCTTGTAGCCGCACAGTTCCTAACCGAAGACTGTTGGAGTAAATAATTGAGCCGTGATCGATGACGTCAAATTCAACACTTCCTCCACCAATGTCAATGACTAAGGCAACCCTATTCTGGATATCAACTTTGCGGGTCACCGCGAGTTGGACGAGGCGCGCTTCTTCGCCGCCGGAGATACGTTCCAACTGCACACCGGAGCTATTGTAAATACGGTTTACAAGGTTATCGCCGTTGATAGCTTCGCGTGTAGCGCTGGTTGCAATGGCGCGTGTGGTGTGGACCTTCATCGCCTCAATGACTTGTCGAAACTCACCAAACGCCTCGATTGCCTGTTCAATTGCTTCATCGTTTAGAAACCCAGTCAAGAAAACTTCGTGCCCCAGACGAACGGGTGCCCGATGTTGATATACCGCCTCAATAGTCCCATCAGTTTTCACTTCAACAATTTTTAGCCGAATCGCGTTCGATCCCACATCGATTGCGGCAAGTGTAGCACTTTCCATATCCGCTCCTCATGTTTGTAGGTGTCAAAATATTAGATGATTCTATCGCCAATTGTCAAGGTAAGAATTGCTTGGGCTTTCTCCCAATCTATGCTAAAATACCCCGGGCTGATAGTAGTAGGCAAACTCCGTATGCCGTGACCGTTGTTTAATAGAGGCACAGAGGGGCTACCTACTACTTTGGGCGATCCGCAATAACCCGATCTGTCCGAAATCGCCTCAGGTTGCTTTGAATTCCAAATATGATACCTAAAGCATGATACATAAGGAAAAATTTTACGCATTACGCGTTACGTTTTATTTTTTTAAGTACAGACATGACCTTCAAGTCCTTTTCTTATTGGTGCTCGTTCGCTGCGTTGACACTCCTTGCGTTGATTCTAGCGAATACGCCCCTGCTTAATCTCCTTGCGTTTGAATTTTGTGCGGTCCTTGCTTTCGCTATTTCATTTGCGGGGGGCCATACCGCTGTGACAGGTGTGGGCAACCTGAGACAGCGTACTCAACTGATGAGAGGCACCGCCGCTCAGATGGTTATGTCGACTTTTTGGCGCGCGCTTGGAGTGAACCTGATATTACTTGCAGCGCCGTTAATCATCATTTTATTGAATGCCTTCCGCGTCAAAAATTGTGATTTCTTGGAGGGGTTCGCGTTCTTTCTCCTCTTGCCCGTCGTCAGTTGTGCCTATGCCACCGCGCTAGGTATATTCTTCGGATTATGGTTGAAGCGGCGTTGGGCTGCATATCTCGCTTATCTTGTTTACATCTTTGCTACGCTTCTGGCACTTGCCTATAACCTCATCTTTCACCCACCTATCTTCGGTTACCACTCAACCTTCGGCTACTTTCCGGGTCCCATCTATGACGAGCGTATCGCAATATCCGGCACCCTACTCATCGCACGGGGTGTAACGCTGCTATTGGCATGGATTTTCCTATCGCTTGCGATTAACACCTTGGAGATTGGCAGGCATACGCGATTGGAGCCAACCCTCTATTGGCAAAAACTGTACCGATTCAAGCCACAATTTGCAGACCTGAACCATCGAATTCGCCTCGTCGTGTTAATAATCCTGTTTGGGCTAATCTACCTGTTTCGCGGAGAGTTGGGATTGCGTCCGACGCGAGGCTATATCGAAGAGAAATTAGGTGGCTTGGAAGAGACAGCACATTTCAAAATCTACTACGAGAAAGGATCGAAGGTTGAAAAAGAGATTGAGTGGATTGCGCAAGATCATGAGTTTCGCTATGCACAGTTGATCCGTTATTTCCAGATAGAACCGACCAAGAAGGTTCAATCCTATATCTACACATCGCCTGCACAGAAGAAGCGACTCATGGGAGCGCGAGGCACATCGGTTGAAGATCCACTTGGGTATGGCTTTCATATCAACTACGAGGATTTTCCCCATCCGGTCATGAAGCATGAGTTAGCGCACGCCTTGACGGCGGACTGGCATCCGATTTTGAGAGTAAGCCTCAAAATTGGACTGCACGAAGGAATCGCCGTTGCTGCAGATTGGGATGAAGGAAAGTTGACGGCACATCAGTGGAGTCAGGCGATGCAACAGTTGGAAATTGCGCCGAAGATGAGTCAGATTATGGGGATCGGTTTTTGGACGCAAGCCTCGTCGCAGAGCTATACTTTGGCGGGGTCTTTCGTGCGGCTTCTCATCGAAAGGTACGGGGTAGAAAAAGCTAAACGCGTCTTTCCAACAGGGAATTTTAAGGAGGTTTACGGTAAATCCCTAGCAGAACTTGAACGGGAGTGGACGGACTTTCTGGAGACGGTTCCGCTGACAGAGGCGGATCTGGCTATCGCGGCCCACCGCTTCAACCGTCCAGGTATTTTCCAGAAACCGTGCGCCCATGAAATCGCTCAACTCTCTTCCGATGGGTGGCGAGCGTATTACCGAACGGATATGAACACAGCGATTCGTCTGTTTGAACAGGTCTACCAATTTGATCCAGATAATCCGCGCCATCTGCGAGGACTCATGTATGCACACTATCAAACCGAAGATTACCTATCAACCTTGGAGTGGGTATCGCAGATCATCGCACATCCCGACGCTAGCATGAACCGGGTTGCAGAGGCGAAAAATGTGGAGGGGAACGTCTACTGGCAGCGAGGGGAGCACGAGAATGCCCTTTCGCAATATCAGGAGGTCTTTGCACTTCACACCTCTGATGCCCTTGATCGAGAGGCACAAGCCAAGCTCGCAACACTTGCCCTTGACTCGCCTGATGTGGAGGATAAAATCAGGCAGGTGCTTGTCGGTCAACCGTCAAACCGACTCAAGATGACACTGCTCCACGAAGTGATTAATGCGTTGCCGGAGTGGGGGCTGGGTCATTATCTCATTGGACGACAACTCTATTTTGATCGGGAGTATGCTGCATCAAACCAATATCTGTTGAAGGCTGCTGATTTAGGGCTGCCACACCAAAAATTAGCGGTCGAAAATATAAGGCTTATTGGCGTGAACTTGTATCGGCTCGGACAATATGAGCATGCTATTGAGCAGTTTAACCAGCTCGCTGTTGATAACACTCTACCCCTTGGACTCATTCACCGTGCAGAAGATTGGATTGAACGGTGCGAATGGGCAATTGAGCAATTGGGTCAATCAGCAAATTAACTAGGTTCTGTTTGCATCCAACATCACGTAGTTGGGTTGAACGGGGAACCGTGAAACCCAACAATATCCTCTCTCCGTAGGTCGGGCATCTTGCCCGCCCCATAGCCAGCAGGACGATATACGTAGAAAAAAATACAATGGGTGGTAGTGAACAACGATCGTTGTTCACTACGAAGCGGAACGTAGAAGCGCGTATATTTCGTAGGGAACGGAGCTCTCCGTTCCATTTGTTAAATGTCAACAGAACCTACCAACTATTGATAAAGTCCTCCACATCGAAATCAGCGGGCATGTCAGTCAGCAATAACCGGTCCTGTCGAGACTCCAAGTTAGGAACAGACCGGTCTATCTCCTCCTGCATTTTATCATAAAGCGTCCGAAACCGATTCCAAAGTAGGTCAGCCTCCTCTGCCGAGAAGCGGCGAGAAAAGTCCTCGAACAGATAGAAATTGAGCTGGTGCTCCGAGATGGCAGCCACACGCTCCTCAAACGGTAGGTTAGCGACATTCGACTGTTTCAATGTGTGCGTTTTTTCCACCAATTTGGATAGATAGACCACACATACCATCCGCCATGCTTCGCCGGGATGAAGTGTCACAAGTCCATTGCGGAATGCCTCCGCATCTTTAGCGAGGATGGCGCGGAAAGTGGATTCAATCACATCACACTGTTGTTCGTGTAGTTGATAGAAATGCTTAAACCGTTCTCGTGTCTCTTGCGGCATGCGCGTCGTGAAATCCGGATGCCAGTAGAAGTGGTTGACCAAGGGATAAATAGGACCGCCGAAAGAGCGATAACCAAGATGCACCGTCCGCCGTAACTTTGGGCTGTAGTTACTTCCCCAGTGCAGCATCATGTGGATATAGACGATACCGTCACCGGCGTTAAGTTCCACCGGCATCCCACCCGGTATTGGCTCCCGTCCCTTTGTCGCCAAGTGGTCATTTTCCGTTTCTGTGTTAGGGCGTTTGTGACTTTTCGGCACGACCCAAAATACGCTGTCATCATAGAGGGGGATGTTCCATTGGACGTAAGCCGGTGCATTGTCAATCACATCCATCTGCATACCCCGTAGAGGTGCCTGTGTAACGGGATCAATATCGCGATGCCAGTTGGCAGGTCCATGATCTCGCACCGGGCTGCACATCAGAGCCATCAGTGTTGGGGAAGCCTCCGGTGCCTGCATCAGTTGGCGGCTGACGCCCAAAGTATTTTCGTGCAAGCAAAACTCCACCGCTTTAGCGGTTGTCTCGTCAGCGACACCATCGAAGAATACACGCGGTTGCGCTGCGGTTTCCCAATAGCCTCCCGGTGGATCGTCAGGTTGGCGTTCCTCCGTCCAGATGACCTTCTGCCGCTCAACTAGCGTTTCGAAACAGTCGCGCAGTTCTTCTAGCTGCCCCGGCGGAATGACCTCGCGCAGAATGATATAGCCATCGTCAAGCAGCTGTTGTGGATTGACTTGCATAGTTCGTTTTCCTTTCGCTTCAAAGGTGACGAATAAACTACACCTTCGATTCTATAATCTGCATCACCTCAAAGACAAGACCGTTGGGCGATCTGTAAAAAGAGATTCGGCGTGACCCAAAATCGGTGCTAATCTCCACCGGTTCTAGGAGCACTTCCGTGCCTAACGCGATAAGTCGTTGGTATGCCTCGTCCAAGTCATCGACCTCAAACACCGCGTGAGTCAGTCCGGGCATGAGCGGATGGTTGAGCGCCTCCTGAAAGACCGGTTTCGGGGTCAGAAAGAGGCGGGTTCCACCGAACTCCAGCAACGCATGGGGATGTGCTCCATCTTCCCTAATGCGTGAGCCACGACTTAACAGTTTGGCGCCCAATTCCTCAAAAAAGCCGATCTCCGCATCCAGATCCTCCACCTTGATACCGATATTCCAAAGGCTCGCATCCATCGTTTATCCTCCTTATCGATAGACGGGCGACCGGGTAATATACGCTTTGGTGATGTCGATGATGAGCGCAATATCGTCCCGCGCATCTACGAGTGAAGAGCGCGAAGGGGTGCTTTGGGTGATACACTCGCGGAGGTGGAGCAGCTCGCGGGTAAACCCGCTGTCCCACGGAATTGCTGGTTCCTTGTAGAAACTGTTACCTTCCTCGTCAATACCCTGCACGACCAACTTTGTAAGCACCCGACGCGAAAAGCCGGTTGGGTACGAGAGGATGACCCGCTTGGCTTCGCTGTAGATCTCAAGGGTCTGCTTGAAATCCCACAACTTGTTGAGATCTACTCGGCTGACGACGCAACGCGCTCCGTTGGGATATTCCAAGATAGTTGTTATAGCTCGGCGGTCGTTCCAAATTTCTGTGCTGATGACGGCGCTCGGTACACCTAGCATAGTTCGTAGGCTGTAAAGGTCGTGGATGAGACCGTAGGCGATGCCGCAAGATTCAGCCTTCTCAAAGAGATTCCCAAACGCTTCGCGCCGTGCGGCTCTAGATGCTTCCTGCCGTTCCATCATGGCAGCGGGCGGCAGATCATTGAACCGCTTGACCTTGAAATGGCTCAGGTGGAGCTCATTGCTCGGATGCAGATGATTGGTCTGCACAAATTTAATATCGTCCATCGTATCAACTTCGCGTTTCGCCATCTCAAAGGCTGGTTCGTATACCTTCATGTATCCCGCTTGGCCAACCTTCCCCGATTTTCGCATTGCATCGATCATCGCATCGGCCTCCTGCAAGGAGGTACAGATGGGCTTTTCGATGAAAACATGCTTTCCCGCCTCAAAGGCTTGTACCGCTGCCTCAGTCTTGGGATCCGTATGGCAGAGCAGTACCGCGTCGATGTCTGCCGCTAGCATATCGCGAATATCGGTGACATACTGGGGAACTTTGAACCTGCGAGCCACATATTCTGCCTGTCCCGGTGACACGTCGCAGACGATAGGCACTTCAAATTCATCGTCAAGTTCAAGCAAGTTGGGAAGATGTTGGACTTGAGCGATTGCACCGCATCCAACAACGCCAATTCGTACTGTTGACATACTGTTTCCCTCCATTTTTCAGGCGACACACTTCAACGATAAGTGCGAAGTGTTCCTGCTCGTGGGGTAAGTGTGTTCCATTCTGCGGCCATTTCATTGACCTTTTTGAAAGTCTCTAACAGAGGTTCCCACATGACATCTCGTATCTCAGCAGCAGCTTTCTCGTCCCCCGATGATAACGCCTGTTTGAGGGCAGCCGCCATCTGCTCTTGGATCTGGGCGCTGTTCTGCGCCATGTCCGCCACCGATCGCGCTGTACCAACATGATGGTCAATAAGCGCGTCAATCGGCGTGGTAGAATCTGTCTCCGTGTCATAGTCGCTGGACGGTCTGAACTGGGGCGGGAGACGTTCCCCATCGTCAGCATACTGGGTGTGAGTCGGTTGGATATGAGGTGTCACTGAGAGATACATATACACCGGTTCATCCCCAAGAACTCGCACCGAATGAGGCTCGTCCGCGAGGGCATAGCACATTTGTCCCGGGCCTAGCTCTTTGGTTTCGCCGTTGATCCTGAATTCTACCCGTCCCGACAGAATGATAAAGATCTCATGGCCCAAATCGTGGGTGTGATACTTATCAAGCGAGCCTGGTCCCGGCTCCATGCGACAAAAACGGGCACGTATCTGCGGGGTCACCAAGATATTGCGGATGTCTTTACGACAATCATAGACCGTGAAACCCATGGTTTTCTCCTCCTCAAAATGGGTGGTTGATTGAAAATGTCTAATTCACGGGTGTATCAAGTCCTAGTGCTGCATCAATGTCCACTTGGTACTCCCGTACCTCACCGGACAATACACTTTCCATGCTCACGGAGCGTTTAGCCAGAGCAGATTCGTATGCCCCAACTATTGCAGCAACCGCTTTCATACCACCTTCACCATCCACTTCGGGATTTGTTCCGTTGCGGATTGCCTGACCGAAATCGTGGTATTCAATGGCTAGATGTTTGGCATCAACCGCGATTCCGGGCTCAGGCGCGTCTACTGGTGGTTCATATTCAACGCCCCCTTTGCCAAAAAAGCGTTCCGTTATTTCGTTGAGTTCAAATTGAGGCAGAAGCGATAGAATCTCTTTTCCCTTTAGTTCCCGGCCCTCCAAACGCAGCACCACCGGATTGCCGTTACGTTCTCCGGGGGCATACACAGCGCCCCAGCGGCCGTGAACACTCCGTTCCCAGCCTTGACTGCCACGTCCGCCGCCAACATATGAGAGTTGAACAATAGCCCCTGACTCCATTGTGTACAGCGCAATCACTGAATCCTCACCGGTCGCTTCTACGCTGTCCGGGTAACTCTTGACGCGTTCCCGGTAGGAAATTAGCGGATGATCCGCATGGTCTGGCTTGCGGCGCACAGGTTCAACGATAAGTCCCCGGCCAAAAATCCCGCTATATTCACCCATATAGTAGCGGATAATGTCAGCGTAATGAACCCCCATGTCTAAGCCGATCGCACCTTTCTCCTTGAGGTGTCGCCAAGGGGTGATAGCCATGGTATCGCCACCTCCGAGAGAGGTCTGGATCATAAGGTAAGGATCGCCTAGCAACCCTGCATCAATAATCGCTCGTACCAATCGGTTGGGCGTGTCCCGGCGATAATTTTCCGCCGTTGCGAGTATTGCACCGCTGCGCTGAGCAGCGTCAATCATTGCTTGACAGGCACGTATCGTAATCCCCAACGGTTTTTCAACCATTGTATGTTTTCCCGCCTCAAGTGCCGGCACCCCGACCGCGTGATGGGTTGAACCGTCCGTAACGACATCAACAGCTGCGATATTTGGGTGAGCGAGGACCTGATCTAGATCGGTGAAAACCATCGGTCTTCTACCAAGCAGATGCCCGGCTTCGTTCGCCACCAATTCTGCGTTCTCCTGTCGAATATCGCAGACAGCTATTAAATCGAGGTTGCCGATGCCGCTGTCCTTCAGTTCTTTATACCCCATGACATGGCGATGCCCCATACCACCACAACCCACTAGGCAGATTGGAACCTTTTCCATTGTGTTCTCCTTGCTATAGTTTTTCTTTGATTGGTAATATCTACATTTGAGGGGTCAGTGTGCCAAAGGCGTTATCGTGGCTAGCAATCCCCGGTAAACCGGGATCCTCGGCATGGGATAGGGAGAGAAAGCAATGGTGAGTCAAAAACTGACAGGAAAAGGTAATGAGCGAAATACGAAGAGAATCTGTGCGCGTTTCACGTCTGGATTGAAACGAATTCCGCGATAATTCCCGTCACCGCAAACATCAAGACGCCGCGCCGAGAGACATCTTTTGCAGACCTTCTAGGAGGTTGTTGGTGCGACCTCCAATTGGGCATACTGTCCACTATAGAAGATAAGTGGCTCGCCATCGTAAGTTTCACCGGCAACGGGTTCGCCAATGAACATATCGTGATCGCCGGCGGGTGCTACCTCAACAACCCGGCAGTCTATATAAGCGAGTACGTCAACGAAAATGGGAGCCCCGGTTTCTGCCACTGTCAGATTTAGGTCTGAAAAATCCTTGGGCCCTGGTTTGGCAAACCGACGGGAAAGATCCTCTTGGTCGTGTCTGAGCACATTTATTGCATAACACTGACCTTGCGTCAAGTGTCCGTGCATATTGCTCTGATGGTCTACAGAAACCACGACTAGCGGCGGGTCAAGCGAAAGAGACATGACAGCGTTTGCCGTCATTCCCGAAATCTGTTCGCCATACCGCGTTGTCACTACCGTGACCCCAGTTGCGAAACGGCCCATAATCTGCCTTTGAAGCATCGGATCGAACGCCATCATTCTCCTCCTTGTCTATTCTTAAATTGTTGGCATCGCAGGAATAACCTCACTCGCTAGCAACTCTTGGGAACGTCTCCATGTATCTCTGTCATCCCAATCATGTGTGATCATCAGCAGTGTGCCAAATCCACCGGACTGTTCCCACACCTCTTCAAGACGACGGATACATTCTGCCACATCACCGATGATACAGATTTTCTTAAGAACATATTCTGGCGTTATATCCTCATCGGGGAAATCCGGATCATCTTTCAGAATATTGAGCATATTTGCTTTTGTAAGAACAGTGATCAGGTAATCATATGCACCGATAAAACTCCCATTTATTGCGTGCTCCCATGCTTCTTCAGTCGATTCTCCGACAAAGATACTGCGCGAGATGCGCCAGTCTGATCGGTTCGGTGTGGGCAGTCCAGCGTCTTCAGCACCGGCGCAATAGGTTTCCCAATGATTTGCAAGGGTTACCTCTGATACAAGGTTCGTGCTTATAGGTATAAAGCCGCGTTGACCCGCTGTCCGGGCTGCCATCGAGTTTCCTCTTACAATGCTCATAGCGATCGGTGGGTGCGGTTTTTGGTAAGGTTGGAGCAGTACTCCAATTCCACGTTCGTGATCGAGGGTTTCAAGTTTGATATTCCAGAAATCCCCGTTGAACTCGAAGGGTGGGTCCGTTTGCCACAACTTGAGGATGGTGTCAATTGCCTCCATGGTCATCAGCCCCTGCGTTTTGGGATCAGGTAAGTCGAATAGCCCCCAGTCAGTTGCTACCCCGCCTTGCCCAAATCCACAATTCAGACGGCCACGAGCGAGATGATCAAGAAACGCAAGGCGAACCGCGGTGTTGACCGGGTGGTGCTGGGGGATGATAGACACACCGGTGCCGAGGCGGATGTTCTTCGTGCGCGGTAGGACGTTGCCGATAAACACATCGTTAGATGGAATGGGTTCCCAGGCGACCGTGTGATGCTGCCCAATCCAAGCTTCGGTAAATCCCAATTCATCAGCGAGGACAATTAAATCGATGTCCTCTTCAAAACACTCCGTCCGGTCTTTGTCCGGGGGGTGCAGCGGCATCATAAATGCGCCTAGCTTCATTTTGTGATCTCCCATGGTTATAGGTTGGTTGTGGCTAAATCACCGGCCATCTCCAAGTTAGGAATCCCGATTGAATCGAGGACAGGTTCTGCGCCGCAACTACTAAAATAGGCTTCACACACTCTCTTAGAAAATTCCCTTTAGCAGAGACGCTATTACGCTTACCCCAACTGCAATTAGGATGCCAATGATCCACTTGTACAGTCCATCAATTTTGTTACTCAGTTGATCTATTCGTCCGTTGAGGATTTCCCCCAGAACTCCTGCGATTTCCCCCCGAACTCCTGCGATTTACCCCCGAACTCCTACGATTTCCTCTCGATAACTTTCAATTTTGCTAGTCAGCTCGGTTCTAACGTTCTCAATGTGACCGATTAATTCTGTACGAGTTTCATGAATCTGACTTGCCAATTCAGTGCGCAATGCCTCTCGCTCACGGTGCCCTTCTGCACGGACATCCCTAATTAGGACTTCAATTGTGCCTAATCGACGTTCAATATCTGCGAGACGTTGATCGTGCTGTTGCTGGACGCCTTCAAATTTTCCAAGCCGCTGATCGAGGGTTTGAAGTTCAAATTCCATAGCACTCTCCATCTTACATTTTGTCCTTCGCCAATCACGGTTCCTGAATCGGGTCCGATCCTGCCAACTCACGGAAATGATTGAGCGTCTTCAAGATCCCTTGCTCCATGGTGTATTGGGGTGTGAACCCGACCTCTTGAGCGATTGGATCCGCATCATAATCCCATGAAATTCCAAACACGCCCGGCTCAAGCGTAATCTGTGCACTGGGCACCAATTTCTTTAAGTAAGTGACACCTTCCTTAACCGTGCGAATTCCACCTTTGACGTTGAAGACACGCGTCTTTGTGGCTGGACAGGTACACGACATCACAATAGATCTGGACACATCCTCGACGTATTGCCAATCTATCGCATCATCGCCGAATGGAGAAACGTAGGGTTTCCCATGTGCAGCAGCTTCAATCATTTGCGTTGAGAATGAACTCATTCCCCGTGTCCGTCCGACACCGTATACCGCGGTAAATCTCAATCCTATCGTGTCTACACCGTAGTTATCAAAATAGTGCGCTGCATATCTCTCATTCATGGACTTCATTTGCAATCTGCTCGTGATTATAATCTTCCGGCGATCCGAAGACTGCGACACTACTTGCCCAGACAACCCGTTTGAGGCCGAAAATGCGCGCTGCCTCAAACATATTAATTGTGCCTTCACATACAATCTTTAACGCTTGTGGTGGGTTGGCATCGCACGCTGGCACCTGCCACGATGCGAGATGGATAATCCGATCGATTTGGTGCTCTTGGACCGTTCGCAACACATGCGGGAGATCGGTAATGTCCCCCTGAACGAAAGTAAACTGTTCAAGTTGGTCCTCTGTCAACACCATTTTGGGAATGGTTAAATCAGGAATAAAATCGTACACAACAATTTTTTCGCCGGCGTTCAGAAGGTCACGAATGACA
The DNA here is from genome assembly GCA_021295755.1 of Candidatus Poribacteria bacterium. Classification (NCBI taxonomy): domain Bacteria; phylum Candidatus Poribacteria; species Candidatus Poribacteria bacterium. The sequence goes on along the minus strand of JAGWBT010000045.1, from coordinate 25,837 downwards.
TAGGATCCAATGCACCCCATTCCACCTGTTATCAAATATGCCATAGACTTCAACTCCTCTTAGATCATTTCCTTTCTGTGGTTGGTGAGAAAATCAGTGAGGCAGAGAGATATTCCGATGCGTAGTGCGTAAACACCGCTATGTTCGTTATATCCCTGCTTTACTTCTCTATTGTTGGGGCTGGGGTGAATTGACATCGACAAGAATATCGTTGCCCTCAATCTTTACAGGATACGTGGGGAGTTTCTCCTGCTCTGGCCAGAGGCATTTTCCTGTCTTCACATCAAACTCCCACATGTGGAGCGGACAAGTAACAGCGTTATCATCAAAGAATCCGTAGGTCAAAACTCCACCAAGATGCGGACAGATGTTATTCATCGCGTAATAGTCGCCATCGATATTGTATATACCGATGAAAACGCCTTCGACCTTAACACCGAGACAATCACCGGGCTGAACGTCCGTTGTCTCGGCAGCTTTCACAAACTGAGACATTCGTATTCCTTTCTCACTTAATTTTCTAGAGTTTACGCTTTATATTCTATACTTTCATTGTATCACGTCTCTCGATATTCCTCAACATAATTTCTTATAGCGACTTCCGGGGGAAGTATCGAAAAAATAAGATGACGATATTTGTCAATTTATGGTAGATTTTAGAATTACTTAGACACTCCCAATGCACAGCCATATCAAGGGGGAAACCGTTATCAGGGGGACTTTGCAAACTTCACTAAGGTCGGAGTTATTGGTAAATGTCCACTTATTTTTCTAATTCACCATAATATCACGTATGGAAAGGACAGGTTGGCGAGTAGATGAGGAAGAAATCTTGGCGATCTTTGAGAATAACCTGCTGTTTGAGGAGATTCTCGAACCCCTCAAACAGCAGTCCTAAGGAGATTATCGGTGAACAAACGCAAAAGTTAAGCGAACGGTCTGCTACGAAGTGGAAACTTAACACACTATATTATAATCTTCCAAACTTGCAGTCATGTCTTACGTTTCACGTTTCACGCATCACGTCCCCATCTAAATATATCCCGTTGACCCATCTGGACGAATCGGGCAGGTGCGTTGCCAGTGGACATATTCGTTATCGCCGATGACGTCTTCATTTATATCCACACCGAGACCTGGCCGATCGCGCAATTCAAGATACCCATCTTTGGGCAGATAGGGTTCATCCACCCACTCATTCCATTCAGTTCCTGTCGGCGAGATGTATTCGAGAACCTTGAAATTGGGCGTTGCTGCAGCAAAGTGCACGTTCACCGCGGTCGCCAAAGGTCCCATCGGATTGTGGGGGGCAATGGAGACATAATGTGCTTCGGCAATAGCGGCGATTTTGCGCATTTCGAGCAATCCACCGCAGACGCAGACGTCCGGCTGAATGATGTCTGCCCCTTGTGCAGCCATCAGGTTGAGAAATTCGAAACGTGCATAGAGAGATTCGCCGGTTGCCAATGGTACTTGCATCTGAGAACGTAAGCGAGACCATGCGGGGATGTGTTCGGGTCTGAGCGGTTCTTCGTAGAAATAGGGGTCATAAGGTGCTAGCGCATTGGATAGCTGCAATGCACGAATTGGTTCAAAGATCTTAGCGTGTGGGTCGAACGCGAACTCCCAATCGTCCGGTGTATGGTCGCGAATCCCCTCAAAATAGTCAGCAGCGGCAGCACAAACTCGTCCCCAACGATTTGCATCCGGCTCGATCGGATAAGGGCTGGTTTTGAAAGCTGTAAAGCCCCCCTCTTCGTTTAATCGATGTGCTGTTTCACCGGCTTCCTGCCCATCACGGCCTCCGACTCCTTGATAGACACGGATGCGATCGCGGACGGACCCGCCAAGGAGCATATAGACAGGAAGGTTGGCTGCTTTACCGCTGATGTCCCACAAAGCGTGGTCAATTGCGGAGGTAACTGCGAGACCCACACCGCCAGCAGGGAAGCGTAATTGCTGGTGAATCTTCATCATGATGTATTCGATGCGGCGTGGATCTTCTCCCTTAATCATCTCAAAGATATAATCCGCAATGGGTTCAGCAGCGAGGTTCGGTCCTACGGAGTAGGATTCGCCCCAGCCGTGAATGCCTTCGTCAGTTTCAACTTTAATCAGTCCTCTTGAGCGTCCGCCGAAGCGGGCCATAAAGGTTTTGATATTCGTAATCTTCATTAATATTCCGACCTTTCTTTCCGATAAGGATGTTGCGTTCAGCCGTTATCTGAAATACCATATAAGCTTTGTCTCCATTGTAATCCTAACAGGATTTTTTGTCAATCAATTTTTCCTGTTGACGCCTCCCAACGCCTGTGTTATATTGAAAACGCTCTGTAGATGACACGGATTTTTATTGCGTTTGGTGAAAACAGAATGGCACATCCCCCGTATATTCTTTCGATTGATCAAGGCACAACTGGCTCGACGGTGCTACTCATTGACGCACATGGGGAGATTGTTGCACACGGCTACCGTGAATTTACGCAGCACTATCCCCGTCCTGGCTGGGTGGAGCATGATCCCATTGAAATCTGGGAAGTAACACATCGAGTCATCGCAGACTTAATTGATGAACACGGGAGCGCAGCAGGCGAGATTGCAGCTATTGGAGTCACGAACCAGCGGGAAACGACGGTGGTGTGGGAACGCAAAACCGGACAACCGATTCACCCCGCAATTGTGTGGCAATGTCGTCGCACATCGGATATCTGTGCGGATCTAAAGGAACGGTCACTGGAAGAGAAAATACGGGCGAAAACAGGTTTGGTGCTTGATCCGTACTTTTCGGCGACAAAGATTGCATGGATCCTAGATCGGGTCGATGGCGCACGTGAGCGCGCTGAACGCGGTGAACTCATTTTTGGAACTATTGATACGTGGTTGCTGTGGTATCTAACAGGAGGCGAAGTTCACATAACAGACTACACGAACGCCTCCCGAACGATGCTGTTCAATATTGACACGCTCGCGTGGGATGAAGAACTGTTGGATATCCTGCGCGTACCACGGTCTGTCTTACCAAACGTGGGGGTTTCCGGGAGTATTTTCGGGAGAACAAAAGATGTTGGACCGTTGCCGGACGGCATTCCAATCGCTGGGATTGCTGGAGACCAACAATCCGCCCTATTTGGGCAGCTATGTACCCAAGCCGGCATGGCGAAAAACACCTACGGCACCGGCTGCTTCCTGATGCTCAATACAGGCGAGCAGCGTGTCCACTCAAAGTCCGGATTACTGACGACATTGGCTTGCGGTTTCGATCAAACACCGGTTTACGCGCTTGAAGGGAGTGTGTTCATCGCAGGCGCAGCGGTGCAGTGGCTGCGGGATGCCTTGAATCTTATCGACACCGCTGCGGAGACCGAAGCAATTGCCGCTAGCGTTCCGGATTCGGGCGGCGTCTTTGTGGTTCCCGCCTTCACAGGTCTCGGCGCACCGTACTGGGACGCAGAGGCGCAAGGCGCAATACTTGGCTTGACACGGGGCGCAACCCGCGCCCATATTGTCCGGGCGACGCTGGAATCAATCGCACTTCAAACGGCGGAGGTCGTCACAGCGATGGACACCGATGCAGGAGTTGAACTTAATCGGCTCCGCGTTGACGGCGGCGCAGTTGCGAACAATTTCCTGATGCAGTTTCAGGCGGATATATTGGGCATAGATGTGGAACGACCGACACGAATCGAAACGACAGGGCTTGGTGCGGGGTATCTAGCGGGATTGACCGTCGGTGTGTGGAATGGGATTCACGACTTGGAATCCCATCGGAAAATAGAGAAAGTCTTTTCGCCGCAAATTGATGCCGATCAACGACAAGCAAAACTGGACGGTTGGAAAAATGCTGTCCGAAGGGTTATGAGCTAACATGCGTTTACAGTGGAAGTACGCCCTCATTATTAATCTATCTGTTTTGGTTCTTCTTGCTGCCTTCTACATGCTTCTCAATGTTAAAGCTGTAGATGACCTTGGAGACCTTTACGAAAAGGGCATAACACGAGGCGCGATTTTCAAAGAAATTACAGAGAAGACTATTCGCCCGCTCGTTGAAGACAATATGGCATTCAAAGAAATTGCAGAGCAGACGATTCAGCCGCTTGTCGAAGACAAGATCGAGGATAGGCAGACACTATACAGAGAAAAACTTGAACATGCTCTCCGACAATTAAAAAAGGACAAGCCTAACGAGATGCGGGATGTTTTAGACATAAATGTGACGATCGGCATTGATGCGAGAATCCAAGCTAGTTTAATTCCAAATAAGGGGGTAAACGACCATATAAATTTAACCGAGGAAGGGGTATTTGAAATAAGGAAGAAAGGTTTTGAACTCTATAGGACACCCCAAATTAACGGCAGAGATGCGACAGCAGTTATCATTCCCTATTCGGTTGAATTTGTTGGAGAGGAATTTGACACAGAACCGATCGACGGGTTTATTCAAGCACTCTTTGCAGGACCCGATCTCGCCAATCATCTTTACCGTCTCCGCTTCATGCTCCTGATTTCCATTATTGTTGTGAGTGTCCTGTTGGTCATTATCATTGATATGATGACGACTCGCTTGGTTCTTCGTCCTCTTCAAGGTATGATGGAAATTATCAGACAGGCGGAAGCAGGCGACTCCGAATCGCTGCCGCAGTCCTACGCCTCCGACGAAATTGGGCGCGTGACATACAGTCTTGCACGGATGCTGAGGCAATTGACGGGAACGCATGCCAAGCGAATCGCTGCGCTTCAACAGTTTGCTGCAGGCGTCGCCCATGAAATCCGTAACCCACTGAATACTATTGGGATGACAGCCCAGCATCTGCGAGACCTCTTTTCACAGAACAATATTAAACCCAACGACATCGAAGAAGCTCGAAACCTGCTCGATATTGTGAACTTTGAAATCCAACAGTTGCAGCGAATCTCTGAGCAGTTTGTGACCTTGAATCGTCCGAAAACGCTCGATCTGAAACCCACAACTCTCAACGCGCTTATCGACCAAGTCATTGCAGAATTTACGCTCATGACCGAAAGTGCCAAAATTACGATTGTCACTAATTACGCTACAAATTTGCCACAACAGCAACTAGATCAAGGGTTGATTCGGCAGATGTTTTTTAACCTGATACAGAATAGCATTCAAGCCATGCCCAAGGGCGGAAGAATTTACATTACAACGCAGCCTGCTCAAACACTCACCGGTCACGGCATCCAGATTGAGGTCCGCGATACGGGGGTTGGCATTCCTCCGGAAATCCAAGAACGGATTTTCGATGCCTATTTCACCACGAAGGAGAGTGAAGGGGGAATGGGGCTTGGGCTTGCGATTGCGCACCAGATTATTACAGCGCATCAGGGCAGAATTGAACTTAAAAGCCAAGTCGGGATGGGAACCGCATTTCAGATTTACCTGCCTATTAAGAACCTCGCTAACGCCCCAGCCGATAAATCTGTAAGCTAGAGGGAGGAATAGTATGCCGTCAATACTGATTGTCGATGATGACCAAGGTCAACGGACTGTGTTGCAGACCATATTAAAGCGCGAAGGCTACACTATAGAGACAGCCGAAAATGGCGTTACTGCCCTCGAAAAAATTGAGGACAACCTATTTGATGTCGTTGTCAGCGATATGCGGATGGCTCAGATGTCAGGACGAGAATTGCTTCATGAAATCAAAAGTAGAGATCCAGATCTGCCGGTACTGATTGTCACAGCTTATGCTGAGGTGAACGACGCCGTGGACCTGGTGGCACGTGAAGGAGCATTCTATTACCTCGAAAAACCGATCCAGATTGATACCCTCAAGAAAGAGATTAGGCGTGCTATTGAGATGCGACAAGGCATAACAGATGAGGCGTCGAGTGACGAAACCGATGTGCAGGAGATTCATTTTGATGAAATCATTGGTCAAAGCGATTCCATACGTCAACTGTTCAAAACGATGTCTCGAATCATACATCGCGGTGCCAATCAGGTATTAATCACGGGGAATACGGGCACAGGGAAGGGACTCGTTGCGAGAGCAATTCATGAATACGGAAAACGTAAGGACAAGCCGTTCATCCAGATTAATTGTGGTGCTGTGCCGGAAACGCTGATTGAAAGTGAGCTCTTCGGGCATGAAAAAGGAGCATTCACCGATGCGCATCGACAGAGAGACGGCGTGTTTGAAGCGGCAAATGGTGGGACAGTTTTTCTAGATGAAATCAGCGATCTGTCTGTGCATACGCAGAGTAAACTGCTCCATGTCTTGCACGAAAGGGAGATTATGCGCGTCGGTGGAGTGCAACCGATTAAAGTTGATGTGTGTGTTCTCGCTGCGACCAATATAGATTTGCAAACCGCTGTCAATGAGGGAAGCTTCCGTGAGGACCTGTTCTTCCGGTTAAACGTCATCCCACTCCATATGCCTGATCTCCGGGAGCGAGGCGAGGACATAGGGCTTTTGGTCGATTTCTTCCTCCAGAAGTTTGGACAGGAATACCCCGGTGCGGAACCGAAACGCATGACACCTAGAGCCATGTCCGCACTTCGGCGCTACGATTGGCCCGGGAATGTACGTCAACTTGAAAACTATCTGCACAGAATTTTCGTGCTCTCAGAAAACGAGGGCATCGATCTTGAAGATCTTCCGCCCGAAATTTCGGACAGCTCATTGCCTCCAGGGGATTTTCCCGTAGAAATTCCGGAAGAGGGAGTTGCCCTTGAAGAAATTGTAAAGGAATACATTCGGGTTGCCTTGACACAGACCGGAGGCAACCAAACCCAAGCCGCTGAACTTCTGGGGATCTCCCGCCGTAGGCTTCAGAACCGGATGCAGAACTACGGGTTTAGTAGCAGAGATTTTAAGGGTTAGAATCGGCGGGAGACTCTATCACCCGATACCTGAACAATTCAATGGTGCCTCTTGAGTGGCATCTTTCTGCATGATGAGCCTAAACTAGCCCTGATCCCTACGGTTGCCCGCCAATCCACATCGCTCACCTGATAACGTCCTCTTACCCAACAATCGCTCCTACATGCATATTACTTCTTCCAACTATTCAATCACTGACAGATTTAGACGCGACAGATGTCCTTTGCCGTGATGAACCGTGTTACGGGCAATAACCGGTTCGGTCTTTGACCATGGTGGTGCTAGAGTGTTCGGATGCGGGAGGATACGGGGAAAGTCGCTGCTAGTGATAAGCAGACAGATCCGCGAACCAACTGGAAACACATAGGCAATCTGTCCCATCTGCAAGCGGATATGGGGAATATCGCCTGATGCGAGTGGTTGAGGATCCGCCCAACTTTCACGGTAGCGACACCGCAGTGAGCCAATCGTCAGACAGGTCACAGCACCAGAGGCTTCTTCAACACAGAGTTTAGCAACAAAATCGGTATCGACAGCATCGCTGGAAATGCAGAGATCAAGTGTCACCTCGCCGACTACGGTCAACGGCGATTCAAGTTTGGGACTTCGATAAAAGAGTAGATCAGACCGATCAAGTATTGGACGTTGGTCAACAGGACCGAGGTGTTCAAGTCCCCAATAGACGGGACCTCCATGTGTCGGGACCGGATCACGTGGATTGTAGATGTAACTATCACTAGCACTCTTAGCCGGGGGTTCTTGTGTCAGTGCCCCGTCACCGGTTCGCATGTTTGCACTGCCATCCGATTTGAGATGCCACGACTGCTTCGTTGTTTCTGGTGGGGGCCAATCTTGCAAGGAAAGCCATCGGTTTTCTCCCATCAGAAACGCTTTCACAGGTAGTTGGCTTGTGTAACCGTTGTCTATTTCTCTTAGATGAAAATCAAGAAACTGAAGTTCATGTGCAAGAACCGACATATCTGCTTCCGTTCCGAAATCCCAGTCGCCGTAACGACAGTGGTCTGGTCCGGTGTTTCCGATATTTCTATGCCCCCACGGTCCAATTAGAAGACGTTGCCCGCTTTGTGCTAATTCTGTCGCACCACTGTCCCGGATGTTTTGATAAGCCTCAAACTGCCCCCGCGTGAGATGGTCGAACCACCCGCCAGCATGAAATCCCGGCACCCTGATGCGCGGGTGTATCAAACATTGATCGATTGATTTCCAATAGTCGTCATAATGATCGTGAGTTGCCCAATCCGACAGAACGGGTGTCTCAAAGCCGGCTTGACCGGCGATCGCCTTAGGATTGGACAGGTGGTTAAGTTTGTCCCATGAGAGGTGTGCCATTGGTGGTTGATTGCGACAAGAAGCGTGCGTCAGAGACCATCGAATGGCGTTGCCGAGTGCGAAGCAGCCATCGTAACGAATCCAATCACGGAAGAATGAACCGGGTGCGACAGAAGGGACGATACAGCGCAATGCCTCATGACCACCGCTTGCCGCCGGCACTTGAACAATTCCGAGATAGCTGCGTCCCCACAACCCAATTCGGCCGTTGCACCATCGCTGATTTGCCGTCCAATCTAACGTCATTTGTCCGTCACGAGCCTCATCAACTAGTGGTACGAAAACACCGTCGGAATCGTACTTGCCACGGCAATCCTGTGCGACAAATGCATAACCTCGCTGCGTGAACTGATATGCTGTGCCTTGAAGACCGACGCGATGGTAGGGAGTGCGAACAATAACAGTGGGAAACCGTCCAGGACCGTCGGGGAGATAAACATCTGTAGCAAGATTTGCTCCGTCTTTGGCAGGGACTCTTCGGCACAATAGTGTTTGCATTAGTATTTTTCCTAACTTTTACTTTTCAATATAGGTGTGGTGTTCACTTTCAATGGATGGCAATATACAAATGAGGAGGACTCCTCAGCGGCTTCGTAAATTTCTGTTCAATTCATTTCGGGATTGACACTGTGAATGGTAAATGCTACAATGAACCGATAAATTAATCCAAACAAAAAGGGCACCCCGAACGGTTAAATAAAAGGAAAATCCAATGTTGATGCTGCTGATAACTATTGGAATTGTCTTGCTTTCTTCTGCCATCTGTTCCGGATCTGAGGCAGCCTTGTTTTCGGTCCGGCTAGTTAAAGTTCGACGATTGGCGCAATCAAAACGCCCCAACGCGCTAGCCCTACTTTCCATCCGCGAGCAGATGAATCGCCCGATCGCAACCATTGTTATCCTCAACAATATTGCTAACATTGTTGGAACGATTGTCGTGGGTTATTTGGCTACTGCCGTTTTGGGGAGTCAATGGTTAGGTTTAGTTTCAGGGATGCTCACCTTCTTAGTGATACTCTTCTCGGAAATTATTCCTAAAACGTTGGGTGAACGATATTCAGACCAGATTGCGCTAGTTATTGCTAGGCCCGTCGCTGGATTGACCCGAATTTTAACTCCCTTGATATGGTGCATCGAGAAAGTTACAAACCCTTTAACGGCAGGTGGTAACAGGTTCACAACCGATGAGGCGGAGATACAGCTACTGGCAAAAATGGGACAAGAGGCGGGCACGATTGAGGATGATGAATTTGAAATGATCCGAAAAATATTCAATTTGAATGATATGACAGCTGCCGATCTAATGACGCCAAGAGTGGTAATGACATACCTAAAGGGCGACTTAACACTCGCTGAAGCAAAAGGGGACATTCTGACTTCGCCACACAGTCGAATTATCATAATTGGAGAAACACCGGATGAGGTCACCGGAGTCGCTTTGAAGACCGAGTTGCTGGCAGGGATCATCCAAGGGAAACTGGATCAATCCATCTCAAATTTTGCTTATACGGTGCAGTTTGTACTAGGAGGAAAACGTGCCGATCAGCTCTTGTTAATATTTCAGCAAACTCGCCAACATTTAGCCGTTGTTGTTGATGAATATGGAGGTGTATCAGGAGTCGTAACGCTTGAAGATGTGTTGGAAGTCCTCACAGGTCCACTCGTAGACGAAACCGATACAGTTGTTGATCTGCAAGAGTTTGCTCGAAAACAGAGCAATTAGCAGCATCTCAAGTCCACGGTGGAGACTGTCCCACAGGAATAGGTGCGGGGAACCGACTCACAACATCAACCGGCATCCCCTTGTCGGCGGATTCAAAAACGCGTTCGCAGATTTCCAGTACATGCCGAGCGTGTTTTCCTGAACATCGCACGGGTCGATCATTCCGAATTGCGTCCGCAAAGTCGGAGGGCCCCTTGCCCCAGTCTAAACCCTCGTACGCTCCTTCCGGGGACGCCTCAATTTCCCAATCGCCCCCAAGTGTGCGTTTGCGAATTCCACGTCCGTCGTCATGTGCCTGGATCGAGAAGACTCCTTTTGTGCCATGAATCTCGTAAGGTGGGATTTCCGATCTAGCTGTCCAACTGTGGTAGAGTAGCCCGTACGCACCACTCTCAAATTCAAGTAGCCCGAAGCCGTGGTCTTTCTCAGTGACTTGATAGTGCGTTCCTGCGCGTGGTCCTGCGTGTAACATCCGTTCGGGAACGGTAATCCGAGCCAAACCGTAGACCCGTTTGACGGGACCAATCATCGTCGTCATGGCAGTCAGCGGATAGGGGGCAACATCCTTGAAAGGCCCCACGCCTTTCTTCATAAATGCATCGGCGGTCGGATGCCAATACTCGACCGGTCCGCCAAAATTTCCAATGGCGGAAACAACCTCGCCGATCTCCCCGTCGCGGATGCGTTCCCAGACGTTCTGCTGGACATGACCGAGCATCGCCACCGGCGCACATGCAAACTTAACTCCCGTGGCGTCTGCCGTTTCGACTAACTGATCTGCTTCCTCGATGCGTAGGGCAACGGGTTTTTCTGAATAAACGTGCTTTCCTGCTGCGAGCCCTGCCAATGACACCGGGTAATGTCCCGTATGAATGGTCAGATTAATAATTGCTTCAACGTTGGAATCATTAAGAACATCGTCGAAGGACTTATACACTTTTCCCCCGCCATTTTGGGCGAGTGCTTCCGCACGAGAAACATCTTGGTCGTAATAGCCGACAAGTTCAATCTTGTGTGGATAAGCTTGGCAGCGTGGCTGATAACCTTTGCTCGCAATCATACCGCAGCCAACAATGACTGTCTTGACGGGTTTAAAATCAGACATTCGTTCATCTCCTTAAATTGAACTTTAGATATTATAGCAGATGCTCGAAGGTCGAATCAAGGACGGAAAAAGTGGAGGCAGATACGGAGCAAGCGAGCAAGCCTCTGTGAAAAAGAGGAGAAGTACAGTTTGAAACGCATTAAAGTAAAGCTGCCGTTCCCAGAGATTCGGGTTGATTGCATGCAGGAAAGCGATCTGCCGGCAGTAATGGAGATTGAACGAAGTTCGTTTTCCTGTCCGTGGGAGGAAGCCTCGTTTCGTGATGGACTGAGACCGGGAAGCCATCATGTTTACTTTCTGGTCAGCCGCCACGATCAAAATCCGATTGCGTTTATTAATTTCTGGGTCGTAGAAGACGATGCGCATATTGCCAACTTCGCTGTCTCTCCCAATTATCGAAATCAAGGTGTTGGTAAATATCTGCTTGCAGAATCGCTTGTAAATATCCGGAAACTGGGGGGCAATCATGTCTCTTTGGAGGTGCGAGTGAGCAATAACCCGGCACAGCATCTCTACAGACAATTTGGGTTTCGGATTGTTGCTGTTCGGGAGAAATATTATATGGACAATCGTGAAGATGCCTACGTTTTTCAACTGTCTGACCTTGGGAAAATTGATCTGTGCATTGACCATGCGGATTATACAAATTCTGAGCCCAAGGCTTGTTGAAGATCCTCGAAAATCGCTTAATTGTTAATGGAAAGGAGTTGCGATACGATGAGAAAATGCTTTTACTACGGCGTCCGGCTGCTATTATTGTTTCTGATTGTTGTTAGCTTGACGCCACCTACGATGGGAGACCAGACCAACGGCTTAATCATCATGATAACGGATTTCGGTGTTAAGGATTTTTACGTCGGTGCGATGAAGGGGGCAATGTATAAGATCTTCCCACAGGCGACAATTGACGAGATTTCCCACGGAGTCTCGAAATTTGATATTAAGGAGGGGGCATATACACTCGCCAAAGCTGCGCCAGAATTTCCGATAGGGACAGTTTTCGTTGGTGTTATCGATCCGGGGGTTGGCACCCAACGCAAACCGATCGCGATGAAAACGAAGAATGGCAACTGTTTTATTGCGCCGGATAATGGGCTCTTAACACTGATTGGCGATTCAATGGGTGTCGCGGAGGTGCGAGAAATCACGAACCGCGATGTCATGCGTCAGGACGTTCAATCAAGCACGTTTCACGGTCGAGATATTTTTGGCCCCGCTGCGGCGCATCTTGCCAAAGGGTTTGCGTTTGAAAAGGTCGGTCCCGTCCTGGAGAAGTATGTCCAGCTGCCAATTTCATTTGCGAAGATAGTTAATGACACAATTGTTGGGCAGATCGAGGTAATTGACGAATATGGAAATGTTATCACGAATATACGTCCCGACCTGTTTGAAAAACTGGGTATACAAGGTGGGCAGACTATTGAGGTTGAGTTTAGCCACCATAGAACTGTCGGCTGCAAATATGTCAAGGCTTACGGGGATGCGCCGGTCGGCTTTTTTGTTGGGTTGTTTGGGAGTGGTGGGGTTTTTGAGGTTGCCATCAACCAAGGAAATCTTGCCAAGCAGTTAAAACTGGAAGCTACAGGGAAGTGCATTGTACGTAAGGAGTCAGACTAAGATAGGAGCGCATAAATATGAACAGTGTCGTAACAAGATTAGGCATTCTCCTCGTCACTTTGACGGTTATGAGTTTTATCTCGATGAACGTGAGCGAAGCTCGAATCCAGCCCGAAGATATCGTTGCGATGTGGCTTTTTGATGAGGTCGAGAAAGATGTGACGAAAGACCTCTCTGGTAACCTACATCATGCGGAGTTGGTGGGAAACCCGGAGTTGGTAGAAGGGAAATTCGGCAAGGCATTTGCCTTTGGGAAGGGTAAATATCTGGAGGTGCCGCACCATAGAAAGTTACAGATCAATGATGTCATCACCATCTCTGTATGGGTAAAAAGACCGCTCCGGCAGGATGCGAACGATATTGCTGAAGCACCTTTTTATATTATGGAAAAGGGTGGAAACTGGGGGTTTGGTCAGCAGGGACAGGCGAATTATGGAATAGCACTTCACAAGATTCTCAAGAATATGTTCTTTTTCTTTTTTAGAGGTGGGTTCCGCGGAGTGGAAGGTATCCCTGATGATCAATGGCATCATTATGTCGCTGTTGCCAAACATAATGAGGACGATCCTAAGATTTATATTGATGGCATCTTGCGGGAGATCGCGCTCCGGGATGGCGAAAAGAGAATAGCATTGTTTCCGGATTCCAAGAGGAATCTACATATTGGTGCACTGATCCCGGAGAGATTTGATTCTTTCAGTGAAAGTGTGATCGACGAATTGATCATATTCAACACTGCCTTGGATGAAGCTGAGATTATACAACTCAAGACAGGGATAGGGAATATTCTATTTGCAGTAGACGCATCGGGTAAACTTGCTACAACTTGGGGGAGGATTAAACAGGGTTGGTAGGTCCCTCCGCGATTAAAATGATGTGGCGATAATAGATAACAGGTTTCCGATTGATTAACATCGTGAAATTTGATATAATGGGCAATATCATTTGAGACTTTATCCTTAAAACTTGAAACATTGAATGCAACTTGCCCCGGATTATTAAGGAGATTAAAATTATGGCAAAAACATACCGAGTTGGAATCATTGGTTGTGGTGGGATGGGAAGGTCTCATGCCAATGCTTGGCCAACTACTGGTCGCGCTGAAGTGGTGACCGCGGCGGATATGAATCCGGACGCTGCCGCTCAACTAGCGCACGAATTTTCACTATCAACACATTATACTGATATCCGTGAGATGTTTGAAAAAGAGACCTTGGATGTTGTAAGTATTACAACATGGCAAAGCGTTCGCGCCGAACTCACGTTAATTGCTGCGGAAGCAGGGGTGTCAGGGATTCTCGGCGAAAAACCGATGAGCGCATCTTACGGTGAAGCGCAGGACATGATGGCCGCTTGTGAAAAGAGTGGCACCAAGCTGGTCGTCGGACATCAGCGGCGTTTTATGCCCCAGAACTGTGAGGCGCGACGGCTCATTCAGCAAGGCGCAATCGGTGAACCGCAGGCGATGTTGCGTCGCGATGGATATGGTTTGCTCAATCGAGGCACCCACGAAATTGATGAGATGCGTTACATCCTCGGTGATCCGGAACCGTTGTGGTTAATTGGGCAGGTTTCGCGTCGGACAGATAAGTGGGAACGCCGGGTACGCTGTGAAGACCTTTGCATGGCCGAAATCTGCTTTGAAGGCGGCATTCGCGGAATTTATGAGAGCGATCTCCCCGACCCTGGACTGCGTGGCGATGCTGTTTATGGGAGCGAGGGCCAACTCAGACGTGGCGCAGATGGCACAATTGAGTTGCTCAATAGCAAGGTCGCAGGGTGGCAGACCATCACGCCCCGTCAGAACGAACCGAACCAGTACGAGGAAATGATTGCATGGCTCGACGGAGAGATTGAGGAACATCGTAACGCAGGGAGACATGCCGCCACTACGATGGGGATCCTGATGGCGATTTATGAATCTTTGCGGATTAAGGATGTTGTCGAGTTTCCATTAACCACGCGCGCCAATCCACTAGATTTGATGGTGGAAGGCGGCATGTTGCCTGTATTTGTAGAGGGACGTTACGATATCCGCGCTCCATTTCCAGAGCAGCAGAATTAAACGTCGTAAGCGTTCGCAGGAAGCAAGAATCAAGCGGTGTACCGAAGCCCGGGGTTCTTGTTTTCCCTTTATGTGTTATGTTTCGCACCTATGACATGGATCAAACACTTTGCAGAAATTGATGACTCAGATCTCCCGCTTGTCGGTGGAAAGGGGTCGAATCTGGGCAAGTTGAGGGCGGCGGGGTTTCTTGTGCCGCCCGGCTTCTGTGTTACAACTGATGCTTATCGTACTACCCTTGATATGGTTGATACACAGAATAGCGAAGCTGTCCAAGCCGCCACACTCCCGGAGTCACTTCAATCGGAGATTTTAGCAGCTTATAACCAATTAGGCGCAGATTCGGTTGCGGTGCGCTCGTCTGCCACCGCAGAGGATCTACCCGATGCCAGTTTTGCTGGACAGCAGGACACATTCCTAAATGTATCCAGGGCATCTGACCTCTTGGATAAAATTAAAGCGTGCTGGGCGTCGCTATGGTCGGAACGTGCAGTTGCCTATCGCCGAGAACACGGAATCGCGGATGTGCAGCTGGCGATGGCTGTCGTGGTACAGACGATGGTCGACGCCGAGGTTTCCGGCGTTATGTTTACCCGCAACCCGACAGGAGGTGATGAACTCGTCATCGAATCAAACTGGGGCTTGGGTGAGTCCGTTGTTTCCGGAGAAACGACTCCCGATCATTTTATGATTTCACGAGAAACCGGAAATCTCATCCGCGAGACTGTAGTAACCAAGCGGAAGATGATCGCACGCGAGGGAGTACAAGCAGTCCCAATCGGTCAGCGCGAGATTCCAAGCCTTCAACGTGGACAGGTTGCTGAACTCGGCAAGCTGGGTATGCAGGTGGACGCGTTCTATGGTGCACCCCAAGACGTCGAATGGGCACATGCTGGAGGCCAATTCTATTTACTGCAGGCCCGTCCCATAACAACGCTCACAGACGCAGCGGAGATTGAGCAGCTTCGCCGTCAGGAAATTGAAGCCCTCCAGAAAAAAGCCGATGAGGGTGGAACGGTGTGGAGCCGATACAATCTTGCCGAAGTCCTACCCACGCCTCTCCCCATGACATGGGCAATCATGCAGGAATTTATGTCAGGTCGTGGTGGATTTGGGCAGACCTGTCGTGAGTTGGGGTTCCTTCCGAGCCGCAGGTTCAATGAGGAGGGAGTGCTGGACCTAATCTGCGGACGCCTCTACTTCAACTTGAGTCGAGAAGTAGAATTCAACTTTCATGGCTTTCTGTTTGAACACGATTTTCAGCAACTCAAGCGTGATCCAAACAAGGCAATCTACCCACAGCCGACCCCGAACATCAAGCGCAGTAACGCTCTGTTCTGGGTCAAGTTCCCTTACTACATCGTTAAGGCAATTACGGCTGAGTTCAAGCATAGCAAAATTCGTGAAAATCTTGATACGAATCTCTCCGAGAAAACCTTCCCAGCGTTTGAACAGTATGTTCAGACTCAAAGACAAGTTTCACTTGAGGAGCTGTCAGATCAAGAGATAATTGAAAAATTCCACGAATGGCGTGAGAAAACACTCAACGAATTCGCGAAAGACGCGCTTCAGGCGACGGTGTTTGCGAGTTTCTCGTATCAGCAGTTGGAAATCGACCTGCAAAAGTGTTTTAGTGAAGAGGAGGCAAAAGATCTCGCTAGACTGTTAATCACAGGGTTGGAAGGTGATCTAACCGTTGACGCCAATCTGAAAATGTGGGAGGTCGCACAGGGCGAACTCACACTGGAAGATTTCTTGGAAAAACACGGACATCGATCGGTCGGCGAATTTGAGTTGGCACAGCCCCGCTGGCGTGAGGACCCTTCCTACATCGAACAGATTATCACATCGTTTCGCGCTAATCCCGATGCCAATCCCACGAAGCATGTTCAAGCCCAAAGGTCGAATCGGGAAAAAGCAAAAAGGAGATTGGCACGGTTACCGGTGAACAAAGCCGCTGCGTTTCGGAAACGGATCAACAAAGCGCTTAACCTCGTACAGCGGTACATGCCCTTCCGGGAGACTGCGAAGTTCTATCTCATGCTCGGCTACGAATTAATCCGAAACGCCTTGCTGGAACTCGATCGCCGCTATCAACTTGACGGTGGTGTTTTCTATCTTGTGCCTGATGAGTTAAATCGACTCATCGAAGGAGAAGACCTCCAATCAATGATTGCGGAACGCAAAACAACCCGATCACGACTATTAAAGATTGAACTGCCTGATGTCATCTACAGCGATATCCTTAACCGGATCGGTGAGCCACAAGCGATTGAAGCAAAGGATGATATCCAAGGAGTTGGGGTGTCGGTTGGCGTTGCTACCGGCGAGGCATATGTTCTCCGCGACGCAGCCAATGCACAGATTGCTGGTGAAAATTATATCTTGGTCTGTCCTTCAACAGATCCGGGTTGGACACCGCTTTTTCTTCACGCCGCTGCATTGGTGATGGAGTATGGGGGAATGCTGTCCCATGGTGCTATCGTTGCACGGGAATACGGCATTCCGGCGGTGGTCAATATCGCTGGTGCGACACAACGCATCCAATCCGGTCAACGCCTGCGAGTCGACGGCAGTCGAGGGATTGTCTCAATTTTGGATGACACCTCCGCATAATGATTCGTTCATTCGTAGTCAATAGCCTTTCGGTCAGATCGATCTACTGTGACAATAAATTTTAACGATTCGTCGTAATCATACTTGACAAAGATCTCTAATCGTTGTAAACTCTAGGGCAATCCAACAAACAACAAAAATTACTACCTCGGCTATATGCTCAGAGGCGCTTCAGAATTAAGAAGCTCAAATCAGAAATTCGAGGCGAAAGAAACGCCGATAGATTCAGGGGTGAGAAGAAATGAATTCCCAACCAACAGTATCCCAACACAATCATATCGATAAATCAGCGCTCAGTGTTGAAAGTGTGAAGAAAGAGCTTTATAAGCGGAACCATCCCAGCTTAACACCTATCGACATTGAAGCGCACGCAGAAACAGTGTATCAAATATTGAGACTGAAGGAAAAGCACAATGTAGTGATACTCGGCCATAATTACATGGAGCCTCTCGTATTTGGTTTGTCGACAAAGAGTGAGCAAGGTGATTCACTTGGGTTGAGCATGTACGCTGCAAAAACCAACGCACCGTACATCCTCTTTAACGGTGTGCCGTTCATGGCGGAAACTGCGAAAATCCTCAATCCTTCAAAAACGGTTCTCGCTGCAGATAAGACAGCGGGCTGCTCCTTGGCGGATAATTTTGGGGCTAAAGAGGTCAGGAAGCTAAAGGCACTCTATCCAGGGGTTCCTGTCATGATTTACATCAATAGCTACGCCGATGCAAAGGCGGAGTCGGACATCTGTTGTACGTCCGCAAATGCCGCCCAAATCGCCCGAGAAATGCCGGGCAATGAGATTCTTTTTGTTCCTGACATTTATTTCGCGGAGAATTTAGAGGAGGAACTGAAGGGAACGAAAACAGTCTTCTACCCCGGTAAAGGGAACCAAGAAAGAGGAGCCGTATGTGAGGTGCATGAAAAATTCCTGCTTTCAGATCTCTTAGCAATACGTAATTCATTTGACATCCCCAAAGGTCATTCCACCAGAATACTTTATGCACACTGGGAATGTCGCCCTGAAGTGCTTCAGGAAGCCGATTTTTACGGCAGTACCAGCCAGATAGGACAGGACATTGCTAAGAGGGTAGAGGAAAATCGGTTGGAACGCGCCTTTGTTGCTTCGGAGTGCGAGTTGACCTCCAATTTGGCGCAGGAATTCCCGACCGTACAATTTTCGACCGCCTGTTCTGTACGGTGTTCTCACATGGCGAAGATCACCCTTGATAAGGTGCTTAATGTCCTACAGGCGCTTGATAAAGGTGACGATTTGAGTCCGCACGAAGTGACACTTATGCCGGAGGTCATCGAACGAGCAAGAACGCCCATTGAGCGGATGCTAGAGCTAAGCGCGTGAAACATAAAATACCTGAAATTGAACTCAACAAAAAAAAGGCTCCCATAAACCTGGGAGCCTTTTTTTATCTTTGTGGCCAAATATATAGTCGATTTCGATCTGCTAACCTTCAAGTATCACAACGTTTTCCGCTTGATAAACTCAACTTCTTGTCCCTCATCGAGAGATTTGAAGCCAACGCCTTCGATAGCGGAATAATGTATAAACACATCTTCCCCTGAATCAGTAGTGATGAATCCGTAGCCTTTTTGGTTGCTAAACCATTTCACACGGCCTGTTGCCATCTTTGCGCACCTCCTTTCGCTTCGGAATATTTAACTGCAAACGTCTCATGAAGCTGAAAGAAGCATAGAGGTACAAAATGACAGCAAATCCGGGGAAGAAGCCTCAGTTTTGCCCTTCACACAACTTGTAGAGCTTTCTTGAATCCATTGTACAGTTGCCCTTATATTATACTTACTTCCTAGTGAAAATGCAAGAATTAAAGATGGTGGTCAGACTATCTTCAACTGCTAGCAAAATCTAATCGGACGCTATGAATTTTTCTCTATAGTTGAAATCTCAGTTACTCCGACTGCTCGCCAATTCAACGTTTGTCGTGTTGTTGAATGTAGAGTTCGGCGATCTGTTCCTGTAGTTCAGCAACTCTTTTCCGGAGTTTGCGGCACTCCACCTGGAGTTCACCAATATCTGCTTGCATCTGCGCAGCTTCTTTTCCCGCCCCTTTGGTTTTGGCTCTACGTCTGCGATCAAGTGAATCCTTAATATAAGTGAGGATTACGATTATAACGCTAGTAAATGCGATAATTGCAACAATTTCTATCATGTTCAGCCCTCCACGTTATTCAAAAAACGTATTCTTTATATAGCGTTGTTTAGTACCCTATTTTAATTTTTCGTCGTGCTGTTGAATGTAAAGATCTGTGAGATATTCCTTCATTTCATCAACGCTCTTCTGCAGCGCGTTCAGATCGGCTTGGATGTTTGCGAGTGCTTCCTGACTAACATCGGTTCTGTTTTCAAATTGGTACTTCCTTTTTACTATGTCACCGATAGTTTGAATAGCTACAATAACAACAATAAATAGACCTACAAAGAAAACTACTTCCATTATATTTATGCCTCCATTTTCAATGTTAAAAGGCTAGAGTGATACAATCTAATCGTCATTTGGGTTCATCAATTTCCTTGCTAGTGAGATATAAGGTTTTTGCCACTCTTGAAGTGGCTAGTGTAAACTTAGGGCGAGTCGGGGCGAATATGTGGACGGTTCAAGGCAAGATCCCCAACTGGTTGTGGTCGTCCTGCTCTGCAGGGCGGACTGCTCGCTGGCTACGAGGGGCATACCACCCATCTCATATTCTGTTTCTTGCCAGCCGCCTAGTATTTGGCTTTGTACAAAGCTCATAGACTAGCTGTTCTAAGATGCACTCCGGATCTAATTGACTGCTCTTGAGCTGTACATCCGCTTCTAATGTTTGTTCCAATCCGTGGATTAATTCTTCCGTGCTAAAGAAGGGAATTGCTTGGATAACTTTATAAGCAGCGTAAGGATTCTGCTTGAGGAGATTGACTTGCGCTACATTAGGCAGGTAATTGGACATCTTATTGGCAAGTGGCTTGAAAACATTATCTGCGAAACTTTGGTAATTCATCCTATCCACCATCGGTTTTAGGTCACCCCTCTCGGCAAGCAGTTTCGCCTGGAGTGTGAGTCGAATTTGCCGCGCAATGAGGGCATTGACTTTGATCGGTGGCTCGCCACTTTCTAGAACGCTGTGGAGACTAGACAACGCTTGCGAGACGGATCTTTTCCCAAGTGCATCGGTAAGTGCGAAGATGTTCTCGAAACTGCTCTGCGCTATGATGGTTTCGATATCCCGCTCGTCAACCCGTGTCTTGTCCCCGACAAAAGCAATTATCTTTTCGATCGCTTCAGCAATCAAGTGCATGTCGTTTCCTGTCCGCTTCTGAAGGAGGCTAAACGCGTTGGGCGAAATCTTCTTCCCGAATGTTTCAAGTTTTCTGGCAACACCTTGGTAGACCCGATCTTGCTGACCCGATCTTGCGGGCTCTAGCGAGGCAAACGAGGCATGTCGACCAACACGACCAATCAATTTGACAAGCCGACTCCGTCCATCGACGTTTCCTTTGACCGTAAATATTAAAACACTCGTTTTGGGTAGCTCCCCATCTAGCCACTGGATCAGGATTTCAGTATCATCAGCTGTGCCTGATATGTGTTGCAAATCCTCAATTTGAGCGGTAATTTGGGATAAGTTGTGGAGAAATTCGAGGTCTTCAGGACTCAAACCTTCTTCGTTCGCCTCGATGAGATCGCTGATGGTTTCCCTGAAGTCGCTACTTTCGTCAGCAATGTCTTGCGCTGAAACGCCCAAAACCTTGACCATCAGTGCGATTGCTTTCCGTGGATTTCCTTCTTCGGCGGCTTCAGCGGCGGTTTCTATGATCTCTGGCGATGATGGCCCCTGCTGTCTCTTAAACACCGTGGCTTCGCTCACAACAACAACCCGCCAATCTGCCATCACTGGATAGACTTCCACCGTACTGAGAATCTCGCGGACAGAGACCTCCGCGCCATCAAGGTGAGTCAGATTAAAATCACGGGTTTCAGGTGACAAAAGATTTTCAAGCATCTGCTTGAGGGTGCTCTCTACCAGATACTGTTCTTCGCCGCATAGCAGATAAACAGGACGAACCTTGCCGGCTTGCATTTCCTTGATTATGTTTGATGTCGAGGCTTGCGCTTGTTGTCTCATGGATAGGTGAACCTGATGCTCTGTAAGAGCAATCATAGAGGGATGGTGGTGCCCCGTCAGGAGGCACGGTTCAGTAGCTGCTATAAAGTCCGGTCACAGCGCGGAGGGTTAGAAGATTCCACAACCTAATGGGCTATCACGCACGGTTGGGAAATCTTAGAAACCGTTTCGCATTCTCACCCATGATGTCATCGTATTCGTCGTCGCGTAGATCCGGTAACAGTTTGTTGAGGATGCCGGTGAGTTGGTCGTATCCGGGATCTTCCAAGATCCACGGAAAATCGGTTGCCCACATCAGCCGCTTTGCACCGAAAAGATCGAGTATTCGCTGGTGCCACCGGGCAAGGTCTAGATAGGGATATGCTTCATTGCTGAAGGCGTATTGACCTGATATATGCATCATTACATTTTCAAAACAGGCAAGCCGGTGGGTTGTGTGAAAAGCCGGATTATATTCGACTGTTTCAATTCGTGGTCGCCCTTTCGCGTCCCAAGAGAATTTCCCTTCGCCGGGACAAATTCCCAGATGGTTCAGGACAACCCGGACTTGGGGAAAGGCATCAATCAGATACTGGAGCAGGTGTGCATCAACCGCGCGAGGATACAACCAGAGAACATAATCGTTCTCCGCGGCATGTTTCCAGATACGATAGGTTTTGATTTCCCTGATGTTGATTCGAGCAAACGGATCTCTCGGGCCTCCAATCGAAGATAGCCGAAAACCGATAATCCCGGTGCCATCTGTCAGTCTATCCATGTGGTCTTCCGGTTCGGTAAGGCGTGGCGGCACTAATCCAATACCGAGGAAGCGATCAGGATACGTCCTCAAACAGTGCAGTAGGTAGGCGTGGTGTTTAATCTCAGTGCCACCGGTCTGCACGAGCATTGCTTGGTCAATGCCGTTTGCTTCCATTTCATCCAGTAGTTTTTCGGCGGTTTCTTCCCGATCCGCCGGGCAGACCGGAGTTGGTTCTCTGGGAAATTCAGGAGAAACTTTGGCGAAAACGTGGAGATGGGAATCTATGCGCGTCATCACTCCTCCAAACCGAACAGTTTCCGCCGTTCCCGCGTCGTGCAAAGGTGAGCAATGGAGACAAACCGCTTTGAATCTACGCGCCCCGGCGTCCGTTTTTCGTAAATGAGGATGAGCGATTTTCGTGGCGTGTCTGTGTGGTTATCCATGGCGGTGTGCCAGCCGTACGAGTTGAACATAATCGCAGTGCCTGCTTTTCCCGAAAACCGCTTATGACCGGGCATTGCTTCTAGCCGCTGCGCTTTGGAGTACGGTCCTGCGTCGGGTTTGTGGCTCCCCGGCACAAACGCAAATTCGCCGGATTCGGGTTCGACATCGTTCACGTAAACTTGGACCTTGATATGCAGCGGATTACTCTGTGGCACATCGGGATGCCAACCGGTGTAACAGACGGGGCCCGGCGGAACGGTGCGGACCTGCGGTCCCAACAGAATCAAATCGTCGTCCGTAAATGCCATCAAACTGCCGTAATAGCTGGGATGATCAATCATATCTACAAAGATTGCATCTTTGTCAAAGGGGTCTGGGATGTCGTAAAACGACGCAGCTGCCTCGCCTGCCTCTATACGGTCTAACCATGCAGGCTTGCACTTTTCCGCCCAATAATCGAAGACGGTTTGGAGCCGCTTCAACTGATCGTCCTGAATTGCATCTTCGAAGACAAGGTAACCTTTTTCTTCCCATTGTGTCGTTTGGGCTTCGGTGGGTCTGATCATAGAGTTCCTCCTACTCTTGAATCAATATCACGGTGGCGAGAAGTCCTTATGTTTCCGCCGTCTCAAAGGTTGTTGATCTTTTCCATTTCTTCAGGTGTTAGTTCCCAATCAAACAGGTCAAGATTTTCTCTCAGATGGGGGTCAGAGCCCGATTTGGGAATCACGATTAAACCCTTCTGAAGCAGCCATCGCAAGGCGATCTGTGCCGCTGTTTTTCCGTGTGTGGCACCAATGCCTCCCAAAACTGGATCGTCAACGATTTTGCCGACTGCTAGTGGGCGATGGGCGGTCAAGGGAATCTGAAGTGCATGACAGTGTTGCAAGAGATTCTCGTGTTGACTATGGGCGTGATATTCCACCTGATTGGTCGTGATGGGTGCCTGGGAGATTGCCCTTGCCTGATCTACCTGTTCGATACTAAAGTTGCTGATGCCGATACTTTTTGCCTTGCCTGCGTCGTGTATCTCGTTGAATGCGGACAAGGTTTCTTCCATCGGTACAGTTCCATCGCCGGGATGGTGGACTAGCAACAGATCTACATAATCGGTTTGTAGATCTGTTAAGCATTCATCAAATTGGGAGTGCACCTGATCATACTTTAGGTGGGTGTGCCAAATCTTAGAGGTAATATAAAGATTCTCCCTAGCTGCACCAATTTCCCGCAGCGCATCCCCAATTTCCTTTTGATTGGCGTACATCCAAGCGGTGTCAATGTGGTTATAACCGAGTTCAAGGGCTATCTTGACAACGGTTTTGCACTGTTCGTCCCGCAAGTTCCATGTCCCAAGTCCCAAAACAGGAATTTCATGACCCGATACAAGTCGAATTGTTTCCATCTGGTTTCCCTCGCAGTGTTGGGGTTATCTCTATCATTATAGCGGTATCCTCTTAGTGCCGAAAATGCCGGACGCCGGTGAAGACCATCGCCATACCGTATCGATCTGCTGTCTCAATCACAGGCTGATCGCCCACCGAACCGCCGGGTTGAATAATTGCCCGCACACCTGCTTCCCCGGCGATTTCTACCCCGTCCGGGAATGGGAAGTAGGCATCAGAGGCGAGGACGGATGCTTTCGCCCGATCACCTGCCTTACGTGCTGCGATAATGCATGAATCAACGCGACTCATCTGACCAGCACCAATTCCGACCGTCTTTGAACCTTGGGCGAGTAGTACACAGTTTGATTTGACGTGCTTGCACGCCTGCCACGCAAACAGGAGTGATTCAATTTCCTCATCTGTTGGTTGACGCTGCGTGACAACCTTCAGGTCATCAGGTGTGATTTCATGGAGATCGCGATCTTGGACAAGAACTCCACCCATAACGTTCCGAATTTGCTTAATCTCGGCATCCTGCCGAAGTTCACCTGTTTCGAGAATAGGTCGGCGCTTCACGCGGGAGAGCGCGCGCAGCGCTTTCGAGGTGTAACTTGGAGCGATAACGGCATCGACTTTGATTCCTGCGTTTGCTGCCTCACGGATAGTGTTTGCCACTTTCAAGGAGACGGCTTGGTTCAAACCGATGACGGAACCAAAAGCAGAGGTTCGATCGCAATCAAGGGCGTCGGTGAATGCCTCCTCCAAACTGCCAGCCGTGGCTAATCCACACGGGTTATTATGCTTGATAATCACGCAGGCCGGTTCGGAGAAGTCCTTGACGATTTCAATAGCCGCCTCCAGATCAAGGATGTTATTGAACGAAAGCGGTTGGCCACTCAGTTGATTTGCCCACGCTGCACACGGTTCCGGCGAAGCGTGGGTACGATAGAACGCCGCGCGCTGATGGGGATTCTCACCGTACCGGAGACTTTGGGCGCTCTCGTACCGGAGGTCGAGCAGGTCAGGAAAGTCCGCATTGGGGGCATCTAGATTGCCGAGATAACGCGAAATCGCTGTGTCGTAATGGGCAGTGTGTGCAAACGCCGCTTTAGCTAACCGAAACCGGGTTTCCCCTGAAAGACAACCGTTGTTTGCGTCTAGTTCCGCAATAACGTTAGGATACTGTTGTGGATCCGCGAGGATAGCAACATCGGGATAGTTTTTGGCAGCTGCCCGAATCATTGACGGTCCACCGATGTCGATGTTTTCAATGGCTTCGGCGAGTTCGACCCCTTCCTCAGCGATCGTTTCCTCAAATGGATAGAGATTGGAAACGACAAGATCAATGAATTCAATCCCTTGGTTCGACGCTTGAACCACGTGGTCGGGGTTATCCCTAATCGCTAACAAGCCGCCGTGGATTTTGGGGTGAAGCGTTTTTACCCGCCCATCAAGCATTTCCGGGAAACCAGTGTAATCAGACACCTCGCGAATTTCAATCCCCGATTCGCGGAGCGTATTTGCGGTGCCGCCTGTGGAAAGAATTTCTACACCGTGTTGAACAAGGGTTTTGGCAAGATTTATAAGGCCGGTTTTATCGTACGTACTGATTAATGCGCGTTGTATCTTTTTCATGCACCCTTCCTTTTTAACCTTTGGTGCAAATTGGTGCGGAGGTCGTTTCTACATCATTCAAGAATTTACGGGGTCATGTACTCAGAAGTCTATGGATGAACCCTTGACATACTCCCAAACCTAAAGGATTGGGATTCTCCCCCGTTCCTTTAAGAATTAGAATTGCGCTATCAACAAGG
>JAGWBT010000044.1 GCA_021295755.1 Candidatus Poribacteria bacterium | reverse complement strand
GTGTGGATGCTCGAACCGTTGCCAAATTGATCGGTCATAAAGGGGAGCATCGCCTCAAGTACTTCCGGGTGAACTGGGGTCGTTGCGTTATGGTCGAGATAAATACGTTTCATGATTTTCACGACACCTTTCGCACTGTATTCCAATCCTGTACTGCATCTTCGACGGTATAATCTAACGACACACCGTGTTCCGTCAAAACTTGGTTCATCCACCACACAGATAGCCGTACGATGTCTGCGGCTTTTTCAAGGGAAATCTGCCGGCGGTGATACAGCGAGACAGCAACTGCTTCCATGATACTCTGTCCTATGCTCGTTTCCGTCGAATCCATGACAGCTAAAATTGATTTAGGAAGCTTGAGGGTTATTTCAACGTTTTCGGTTGCCATGTAAGAATCCTCCGCTTATTGTTTTTCCTCTACGTCTTCGCGTCTCTTGGCGTCTTTGCGTTAGAAGCCTTTTTTCTGCATCTTCCTAAAGCTGATTAGACCGGGTTGCAATGCGTTCTTGGACAGCGGCTACAAATTCTTCCACAGGCAAACCGTTCTGACGCGCTCCATCTCGTTTACGGACAGAAACCGTGCTGCCTTCAACCTCTCTGTCACCAACCACGAGCATATAGGGCACCTGCATCAACTGGGCTTGACGGATTTTCGCATTCATGCGGTCAGGACCAAGATCCGCTTGTGCACGAATTTTGGCTTCTCTCAACCGTTCAGCAATTTTCTGAGCATAGTCGTTGTGGCTGTCGTTGATTGGAATCACCCGCGCATGTTCCGGCGAGAGCCAGACAGGAAATTTACCGGCATAATGCTCAAGCAGGAAACCGATCATCCGCTCGTGCGTGCCCAGCGGCGCACGATGGAGACATATTGGGATTTCAGACTCACCGGCACTATTAACAAAACTCAGATCACATCGCGCCGGCACAGCAAAATCAACCTGATTCGTGGCAAGGCTAAACTCCCTGCCAATAGCACTCCAAATCTGTACGTCAATTTTGGGACCGTAGAACGCAGCTTCGTCAGGAACCTCCACGAAAGGCACATTACCATTCCTCATCGCGTTACGAACCATCTCTTCGGTTTTGAGCCACATCGGTTCATTGTCGATATACTTTTTGCCGAGACCAGTCTTGTGGTGTGTACTCAGACGCATCACATATTTCTCGACACCGAAGATCCGGAAATATTCGAGGTATAGGTCGACAACCCCCATGAACTCTTCTTCAAACTGTTCCTCTGAGCAGTAAATGTGTGCGTCATTCATCTGCATGGAGCGCACCCGCATGAGACCAAAGAGTTCGCCACTCTTTTCAAAACGATAGCAGGTGCCATATTCGCCCAAGCGAAGCGGCAAATCACGGTAGCTACGCGGCTTGCTATCAAAAATCTTGTGATGGAATGGGCAGTTCATCGGTTTCATATAGTAACGCACACCCTCCATCTCCATCGGCGGATACATGCTCTCGGCGTAGTGCGAAAGATGACCAGTCTGCTCAAACAGTGCATCTTTGGCGAGGTGAGGTGTCCTGACCCGATCATATCCTCGCTTCGCCTCCATCTCTTTGGCAAGCCCTTCTAGCTCTTCGATAACGATGCCGCCATTTGGCAGCCACAGGGGAAGCCCAGGTCCAACATCCTCATCAAAGATGAAGATTTCTAAATCTCTACCCAGTTTCCGATGGTCGCGCTTTCTCGCCTCCTCCAGCATTTGAAGGTGTTGCTTGAGTTCATCTTTCGTATGCCACGCTGTGCCGTAGATACGTTGAAGCATGGCACTGTTTTCATCGCCCCTCCAATATGCACCTGCAACAGTCAACAGCTTAAAGGCATCGGGACGTATTTCACCCGTATCGCCAACGTGGGGCCCTCGACACAGGTCTTCAAAGGTGTCCTGTCGATAGGTACTCAAGACCGGTGTTTCGTTGATTGCAGTGCCATATTCATCGGCATCGCCCTCGATTAGCCCGTCTATCAACTCCAATTTATAGGGTTGATCCTTGAATAACTCACGTGCTTCATCCGCACTAAGTTCTTGATAATTAAACTCGTGCTTGCCTGCGACAATCTGTCGCATACGTTTCTCAATCTTCTTCAAGTCTTCCGGCGAAAATGTGAGTGGCTTACCATCACTATCGCTTCCGAGATCGAAATCGTAATAAAATCCGTTTTCAATCGGTGGACCGATGGCGAGCTTGGCTTCAGGATAAAGTTCTATGACAGCTTGCGCCATTACATGCGCGGTGCTGTGCCTGATTTTATAGAGCAGATCTTTGTCTGAGTTTTCCATAATTCTCTCCAGTGTTTATCGTTTCTTGCGACTAGCTTCAGTTCCTGCTTAATCCGTGTAAACTCCCGTTCCTCAAGGATTCTTCAATAAAAAAAGAGCCTTTCGGCTCTTTAGTATTAAATGGTATGGATGGGCGATACTGGATTTGAACCAGTGACCTCTTGCATGTCAAGCAAGCACTCTAACCACCTGAGCTAACCGCCCGTATGAAGAAATGGAGGCGGCGGTCGGAATTGAACCGACGCATAGGAGTTTTGCAGACTCCGGCCTTACCACTTGGCTACGCCGCCACATTGGAGCGGGAGACGGGACTTGAACCCGCGACCTCTACCTTGGCAAGGTAGAGCTCTACCACTGAGCTACTCCCGCGAGAGTGTCTTTAAGTGTATCAAACACACTCAGGTTTGTCAACCAAAAAGTTGAAAATCACCGCAACTCACAGCATCAATCCAGTCGTATCACGCCTCCCCATCATAGCCAACAATTTCCCCTGTCACTGAGTCAAAGATTGCCCCGTAACTCCCCGGTGCGGCGAAGTCCTCATCGGTCTGCATTGCCAGCTGTGTATTTGCGTCCATCAGATACAAATGTCCAGCGTATAGGTGCATTGTGTCCTCAATCCGTTTGACATGATAGCAATGGCTGTGGAACTGGATCGTGTTGTCGTAGATAATGATATACCGATCCCCGAACAGACTTAGCGCGATCTGGTGGACGATAAACGGTTCAATCTTTTGATATGTATCTCGATTTAGCACGTGCCTCCAAGCCTCCGTGAAGCTATGAAAAATTGCCAACTACTCTTGGTTTTCTATCTCCCTTGTCAGAAGGATTGTGTCGATCCGTCGATTCCTATCTCTGCCCACCTGAAAATTGTTGTCTGCAATAGGAGTCGCCTCGCCCAAACCGATCGCGGTCATCCGCTCAAGGGGTACGCCACATTTTTCAGCGAGGTATTTCTTGAACGCATCGGCCCGCCTCTGTGTCAATCTTAGATTCACATCTATTCCACCACTGCTGTCGCTGTGCCCTTCAATTCTCACTTGGTAGTCAGTAAACGTCTTCAAAACCTCAGCAAGTTGGTCAATTTTGGGGAAGAATTTCGGGTTGATTGACGAACTTCCCTGTTGGAAAAGGTCCCCACTGAATCGGATGAGCGTCCCCTTCTCAGTCCGCCCCGTCTCGGCGTCAGAAACCGCGGTCGCTGCCTCCAAAATTTCACCCTCAGCCGCCTCAATCTCTTTCCCCTTTTCGATCGCCGCCCTCAGGCGGTCATAGCTCTGTTGCGCAGCCGTGATCGCGTGAGTGTAGTTTTCATCTGCAATCGCCTTTTTGGCATCGCTGAGCAGCGTTTTCGCCCGTTCGTGTAGCACAGGAAGGAGTGTTGTTGCTGCTGATGCCTGCTCGTTCAGTGCTTCTTCCGCCCGAAAGACTGTATCTTTCGCTTGAGCAATCTGCTCTTCTAACGCTTCCCTTGCAAGACGCTCCCGGTTAATCGGTTCAGCGGTGCTGAAAGCATCATGAGCACTACTTTCAGCTTGCATGGCGAGTCGTACTGCCTGATCATACTGTTTTCTTTTCAGCGCGATGTTCGCACCTTCAAAACTGGTCATGGCACGTTGAAAGACTTCCGCTGCATGCTCGAATGCATTGACCTTCTCAGCCCGATCGATTTCAAACTGTGCCTGGGCAAGTGCTACCTTTGCATTTGTGTGCGCTTCAAGTTTTGCCGCTTGTGATTCACTCGCATCGGCACTCGCCCCGGCCACGGCGGCAATCTTCGCTTTGTTGGCGTCGTTTTCCGCTTGTGTCGCGAGCGATTTGGCCTCCTCGAAATTCCCCTGTGCGACGGCTGCGCTCGCTTGAGCAACCAGATCCTTTGCTGCTCGGTAGTTATCTTCAGCATAAGTGAGCGCCCCTGCTTCTTTAGCATTATCGAGTATGATGTTCACCCTCTCAATGGCCACCTGTATCTGAGTCCGGAACAGTGTATTTTGGGTATCCTTCCTTGCCTGAATTGATTCCTCGTGCGCCGCTATCGCCTGCTGCTCCGCTCGAAGCGCCCGAGCCAATGCCCGTCGTGTCTTCTCCTCCGCAATTAATTGACGGACCTGCGCCGCGCGGGTCTTATACTCCATCTCCTGAATCACAGCTCTCAGCGTTTCCGCGTCCGCCTCATCAATTCGGTTCTTAGCGATACGTTGCCGCGTCTGTGCACCCGCGACTTGAGACTCCATCCCCGCCCAAAATGCCAACTCAATGCTCAGAATTCCATCACCATCACGTTGGGCTTGTTGCGCGCCCTCGAATAATCGGGTGGCTTTGCTGAATGTCTCTGTAGCATACTCTTCCGCCTCCATCCGCCGCGCCTCGGAGATTGCATTCTGTGCGTCATTCAAGCTTGTTTCAAGCAGAATCGGATCTACCGTTCCCGCGCAACTCACAAAACCGAACACCATGAGCACGTGTAATGCAGTGCATCCTAAATACGTTGTATATTGCGTAGCTCGCGCCGCGTGTCGCATGAATCGAATCAATCTATTCCTCCAATAAGTTGTTCCTCTTTAAGATATGAGCCAAACTGCTGGATGCTTCGGCGTAACGCTATTCTTCAGGCGTTGACTGTAACGCTTCTAATTCCTGCTCTGCCTGTTCCAACTCTCTCTGTGCGGCTTCTGCATTCCTCAATTTCAGTTCCAGCGCTCCCTCTGCATTACTAGCTTCCGCCTCCAACTGATTCGCGTGCGCAATGGCTTCCGCAATTTTAGCCTTCAAGTGAGCACGCATTCCCAGTCGATATGCCTCTGTCCCTTTTCCCATGCTCAGAACCTCTTCTGACCGAGCAAGCATCTGCTCGGCATCAATCAGTTCTTGAGATGCGAAATCTTGAGCGTTCGCTGCTTTGGCTGCTTCCACCTGCACTTTCGTGTCGTATATAATTTCCGTCGCAAGCCGAGTTGTCGAACTACAACCAAGACCCATGAGAACAATGGTTAAGACAGCCATTATGATTGATATCTGTTTCATCAGATTGCTCCTTGAGGCGGGAAAGGATTTCATTTTGTACGATGTTAGGGTAAACGTCAGATGCGAACCCTCAGCACACCTAGCGGTCAACTCCAATCTCAAAATGTTGGACAAGCGGTGCCAGTTCTTCCCAGAAGGTCTCCGGTATTTCAACCGTTCCCGCTCGCGCGTTCTCGACCGCTTCTGCCGAGGTACGGGCACCCGGAATTGTGGAAGCGATCTGTGGGTGGCGGGTACACCATTGGAGAGAAGCAGCCACCATCGGAATATCGTAGTCCCGACACAGTCCCTGAATTTTGGAAACGTGGTCGAGGCAGCGCTGACTGAAGTTCCGCGCTAAATAGTTGATGTCCGCAACTGGTCCCGTTGCAAGCAATCCTCGTTCAAGCGGCGTAGCCACGACGAGCCCCACGTTATGTTTTTCCGCAGCAGGCAGGATATGTTCCACCGCAAGCTGGTTCAGAAGACTCCAAGCCTCTGGCACCACAGCAGCATCAAATTCCCCGGTTTCGATGTAGGGTGCGTTCGTTTCGGGTTCGTTAGCTGCAACACCAACATACTGAACAATTCCCTCCTTCTGTAGTTTCCGCAACGCCCCCAACGCACCATCTTGTCCCATCACCTGCTCCATCGGAGCGTCCATGGGATCGTGAATATAGAGCACATCAAATTGTTCGATGCCTAGACGTTGCTGGCTGGCTTCCACGTCACGCAGGATTGCATCAAAACTAAAATCCTTCGCATCCATTGTGATCTGTCCGACCTTAGTGGTAACGGTGCATTTGGCAGCCAGATCGGGACGTTCCTTCAGCGCACGACCGATTGTGGTCTCGCTGCGGGTGCCACCGTAAAGGGGAGCGGTGTCGATGAGTGTGCTGCCCGCCTCGATGGCAGCATGGATGGTTTGGACACCGAGCGCTTCCTCCATGTAGCTAGTCAGAAATTCATCGCCCCGAAGGTTATTGGGATCTTCAGGGTATTCCTCAGCAGCCTGGTTGGCTGTGGGGATACCAATAAACGCAGCTCCCAAACCTACAATCGGCACCTCCAGTCCGGTTCTACCCAGAATTTTGGTTTTCATATTCTTCACCTCACTGACTCAACCTTACGAAGGTGTTAAACCTTCGTAAGGTTGAAGGCTATCCCATCATCTGCTGCATCCTGTCGGCAACCCAATCGACAGCGACATCGATCATCGCCTGTCCTTTTTCGGCAGTTGCTAGTTTCGCATCATGATGATACATCCGATCGGCTTCAGCCTGATCCGGGTTTGAGATGGTCAACTTGGCGCTGTCATAATCTACGCCATCCCAATCGACATTTTCCGGAAACGCTGCCCACGCAAACGCTGTTTCAAACTCCGCAGCATGACCGGGGCATCTGCCCGTCTCCATCTGCTCTTGGACAAACTCAGGGGAGTACGCCTCCCAATACGAGTGAAAGTCAATGTTGATGCCGAGTTGTTCACGGTAGCCATCTAACCGTTCAGTTACGGGTCCGGCATTGCCAGCGTGCCCGTTGATAATCAATATATTTGTAATCCCGTGCCGACGCATACTATCTGCCACATCATAGAGAACCTGCCCGAATACCTCGGCGCGAAGTGTCAGTGTTCCCTTGTGATCCATCCAGTGCTCCGACACGCCAATCGCCAGCGGTGTGGTCACAATTACTTCGGGAAATAACTTTTGTGCAGCCAGTTTTGAGACATGCACCGCACTTGCGGTATCGTGGATCATTGCCAAATGTTCGTTATGTTGCTCAGTGCTGCCTGTTGGGATTATCGCGCCCCTGAGCGTTCCGGCATCAATAGCTTCGCGGATATATCGTCGGGGATTTTCCCACAATAGAACAGATTTAATCTGAGACATGTGAATGCTCCTTTTGCTATTTGGGGCAGCGGCTGTAAATCCCACTCTATCGGGATGCCCCACTAAATTTGAGTAAGGTTCATAAGACTGAGGCTAAAGTTTAGAATGGCAGAGGAATACCGACTCGTTCAGCAACTATTTGCAACTGTTCCTGATGTACTTCGCCGACCGGGATGCCACTTTCTGCCCACTCCCGTTCGCGTTCCCATTCTAAGCCGCCGGGGAGATCCGATCGATCATAACCGGGTGCAGGTTGCATCTGTCGTGCATCGTGGATATGTTGGTCAATCTCTGCTTTGAATTCATCAATCGGTCGGAACCGCGAGATGTCAATAGCTGTGATGAAAGCACCTTGATTGGCACCTTCCCAGATTGTCGGCGGATCCGGCGGCTTATCAAATAGCCAGATGCCTGCCATAAACCCACCGAGCGCATGGCTCACATGGCTCAAACCCAGCATCTTGAAGAAGGCGGCGGGGCTCTGTTCAAACGCTTGGTCCAATGGCAGCTTGGCATCAATGCCCGTTGCCATATCGGCGACTATTGGCGGTTGGTTGCCCGCCGGAATCGCAAAACTCATCGGTGAAGCCCCTGTTGCGGTAGCAATCACGCCATCGGAACTGTGGCGAAAACGGTGGCAAGAGACCGCAAATCCCACGCAATCCGCTTCAGCTGCGAGCCGTGTATACTTGCCGGCGCTCCCAAAATGAAAGTGATTCCGACTCGTTGCGGCGCCTAGCCCCATCTCTTTCGCTTTTCTTACCGCTGCCTTCGCAGCATGGTACGAGGCAAAATGTCCCATGCCGCCATCGCCATCGTAGATTACTGTCGTTGGGGAGTCGTCAATGCAGCGAACGGTAGGACGTGGGTTCACTTTGCCGTCAAGCATCATGTCTACATATCCCGGCGTCTGGCGCGTGCCGTGGCTGAACACACCGCGTAGATCCGTGAGAACTAGCAGGTGCGCCATGTGCGCAGCATCCTTTTCCGAGGTTCCCGCCTTTTGGAAAGCTTCATTGATGAAACTTCGAAGTGCGTCTGGCATAACGCGGATAAATTCGTCTGGAACTACATTCATGTTGTTTCTCCATGGTTGGTTAATTCGTAGCTTGGGCAAAACACATTATAGAGTTTGGTTTTGGATCAATCCATAAGGTTGTAAAAACATAAATTTAGAGACCCAGGTTACAACAACACTCGGATTATAGATTACATTATGATAATATACTCGATCTGCTGACTTGTTGCAAGTGGTAAATCTCAAATTGTAAAACCCTAGTGATCGACGGATTGATAGAGTTATGATACAATCAACTTAAATCACTAAGAAATCTGGGAATCTCAGAAGAAGGGAACTTATAATGCCTACGAATTCTAACGTATCAAATCTGTCCCCGGCGAAACGTGCAATTGTGATTGGCATGGATGGTGCCAGTATGGAACTGGTCAAAAACGTGATTGATTGGGGACACGCCCCGAATATGGAGCGGTTATTGGAGCAAGGGGTTTTTCGGCCCATGATCGGCGTTTTTCCAACCCTGACCCCACCGGGGTGGACAGCGCTCAGCACCGGTTCGTGGCCCGGTACTCATCGAGTGATGGATTTCAATATTCGTGCTTTGGGAGAGCAGTTGGATAAAACCGTTTGGGGCATCAATACGGGCCTCTGCCAATCCGAATACCTCTGGAATCTTGTGGAGCGCGCCGGACGAAAACCGATCCTCGTCAAATGGGAAATGTCTTGGCCCCCCACCGTAACGACTGGTATCCAAGTGGAAGGGACAGGACCGGGTGTATCAAACCACCATCAGGTTGCTGGTTACCATCTTTTCGTTAGTGGAAAATGGACACCGCGTCCAATTGGTGGAGAACGCGATCCAGAGACATTGGATCCAAGCGGATTACAGGATGTTAGTGACATCGATCCAGTCACAGTGGCATCAATCGGAGGCAAGGGCTGGACGGATCTACCCAACTCGACGCAACCGCCGCTCGAAGTACAGTTGACAATCCAACCGCTCACACGCGGACGGGCAGATATGAACCGTGGCAAACAGGGTACTCCTAAGCCCTTCTTCGGGCTGATTTACGCTGCCGGTGAAAACGGCTACGATCGCGTGCGGGTATGTCGAAGCCGATCGGGAACTGATACCGTTACAGAACTTGGTGTAGGAGATTGGAGTGATTTGTGGCTGGATACCTTCGAGATTGATGGGGTTGATGTCGAGGGGTATGTACGCATGAAACTGATTACGCTGACCCCGACTGCGGATGCCTTTGAACTCTTCGTTCCGCAGATCTGGCCCCGCGAGGGGTACACCGTTCCCGCCGAAATTGCGTTGGAGATCGACAAGGAACTTAGCCCTTTTCGTCAAAACCCCGGACGAGATGCCTTGGGTGTGGTCGACGATGACACCTATTTTGAATCCTTAGAATACCACCATGAGCGTCTTGCCGATGTTGCAGAACTTCTAACAAAAACACATGAGTGGGATGTTCTTATGGTGGAAACCCATGCGCCAGATTACACGAGCCACTTCTTCTTGAGTCAAGCGGACGAAATAAGTGGTGCACCTCCCGAAACAATCCAACGGTGTCGAGATGGCGTTATTCGGACTTACGCTTCGACCGATCGGATGATCGGGCGTGTGATGGAACTCGCGGACGATGACACGGTTATCCTTGTTTGCTCAGATCACGGTGGGACACCAAACCAGTTCCGTTCGGTAAATATTACCGAAGTGCTAGAAGAAGCTGGCTTCATCGTTTACAAAGAAGGGACACAAGAGATCGATTGGTCGAGGACCCGTGCTGTTGATGTTGGCTTGGTGCATATCTTCATCAACCTCAAGGGTCGTGAACCCGAGGGCATTGTTGATCCCGCCGATTATGAGGCGACGCAGCGCGAGATTATCGCTGCCCTTCACGCCTATAAGGACCCGGAGACCGGTAGGCATCCATTCACGCTCGCATTGACACATGCGGACGCTGAGATGGTGAATCTCACCAGCAACCTTGTCGGCGATGTGGTTTACGCCTTGCGCCCGGAGTTTGATGGCGCGCACGGCAAACAACTTCCGTCCGTCAGCTTTGGGATCGGTGGGCAGCACTCGACGTTCATTCTTTCCGGTGCAGGCGTCCGTGAAGGTGTGGCACTTCAGAGGCAGGTGCGGGTTATTGATGTCACACCGACGCTTTGCCATCTGTTGGGGCTCCCCATGCCTCGGAACGTCGAAGGCGGTGTTGTGTATGAAGCGTTGGAAGATCCGGACTGGCACTTAAACGCCCTTAAAAAGTTAGCAAACGGTTAATCAAACGAAGCGGCAAGTGTATGAATGTGATCTTGCCGCATTTTTCCCTTTTTCGGATACTCTTACTTGCTTTGTTTTTATCAATGTGTTAAAATATATTTAACTAAAAACATATTGAAACGAGGTAATGACGATGGAAATCCTACAGGATCTCAACGAGAAGCAACAGCAAGCCGCAGCCCATACCGATGGTGCAATGCTCGTTATAGCAGGACCCGGCACCGGCAAGACGAATGTCATTACCCACCGCATTGCACATCTTATCCGAAACCATCAGGTAGCACCCCAGCAAATTTTTGCCGTTACCTTCACGAACAAAGCCGCACAGGAGATGCTTGATCGGATTAAAGAGCTGCTTGGCACAACCCAAGGGTTAGAGGTTCGTATCCATACATTCCATGCCTTTTGCGTCCGTCTGCTCCGGCAACACGCGGATGAAATTGGGTTAGGGAAAAACTTCGCAATTTTCAATCAGGAAACACAGGACGAAGTACTAGTTGAATGCCTGCGTGAACTTGGTCAGAACCGGCTAACTTATGCGCCATGGATGCTGCGCGACATCATTGGTGCCTACAAGCTGAAGTTGGAAGATCCAACTGCCAGTCGGGGCGAGATTCGGTTGGGCGATGGGACAATTATTGACGATCCAAACGAAGTAAAAGACATTCTGAACCTGCTCAAAGCCTATCAGACAAGACTTGCCTCTCATAATGCGCTCGATTTTGATGATCTAATCTCTAAATCAGTCGAAGTGCTGGAACGAGCGCCCTCAATTCGTGCGGAGTATCACAATCACCTCCGATTTATCCTCGTTGATGAATACCAAGATATCAACGCCGCTCAATATGCGCTGCTCAAACTCCTTGTGCGCGAACCTCAACATAACGTGATGGTCGTTGCGGATGAGGATCAATCTATCTACAGTTGGCGTGGTTCGGACCCCATATATATTGGACAATTCAAGAAAAATTTTAATCCGGCGGTAGTCGAGTTAGAGGAACATTATCGTTGCAGCGAAAGGATACTGCGAGCCGCTGGAGCGGTGATTGCCAAAAACACCCGTCAGAAAGAGAGCGTTCTGAAAACAC
The DNA here is from genome assembly GCA_021295755.1 of Candidatus Poribacteria bacterium. Lineage (NCBI taxonomy): Bacteria > Candidatus Poribacteria > Candidatus Poribacteria bacterium. Next base: position 6,843 of record JAGWBT010000044.1, on the reverse strand, counting down.
ACAGAGGCGCTGGCAACACACTTTATCACTACACGCTAGACACCCCTGATGGAGAGGCAAACCACATCATCACGCTCATCAAGAAACTGGTGGAGGGACGGCACTACTCCTATGGCGACATCGCTGTGTTCTACCGCACGCACCAATTAGCGGAACCGTTAGTCGATCGACTGCATCATGAGCGGATCGGGTTTCAGCGCATTGGACGGACTAACTCTTTTCAAGAAGACCACGCACAGGGAATCATTTCCTATCTGAACTTCATTCAATGGCAACTCCCCCGCGATATTGAAAGGGCAGTCAATTTCCCGCAGCAGTTAATCGATGATTTGACCTTGGTCCGGTTGAAATGGCTGGCACAACAGAAAGGCATCACGCTAATTGAACTGCTCAGAAAAATCGATGACTATCCAGCTGATGCGGGTCCTCTCACCCGCTGGAATGTGGGTCAATTCTTCCAACAGATCGATGATTTGAGTGAGGAGATTCAGGGCGAACAGATTCACAGAATTGCAAATAAACTCTTCGACCTCCTTTCACATAGGCGCAGCCCGTACCGTACCGAAGACATGCACGAGATCGAAAATCAACTGGAAATCGCCGGACTGCCTGCTGCAGCGGATATCCTGTCCAGCGCAATTGACCGCGGGGACACCATTCACCTGATTGCGAGCTATGGGGTTGATTCCTATTGCGCTGCCCATATCATCAGAAGCACATTAGAGCGATACCTGAACCTTTCGATTCATACAGACCTACTGCCCCCTGACTCGTCCCCTCGTTCTGCAGCAGACAAGAGTGGCGTCAAGATCTTGGTTGGCGACTTTGGCGGATTGCCTGAACGTAGGGATACAACAATCCTACTCGGCTCTACGTCTAGTGCAGATGCAAATGTCCTCCAACTCAACAAGTCACAGTCCGCCCCATCTCGCAGTGTTACAGCGTTGAGATTATGCCAGCGACTCTTGAGCAATTTCGAACAGCCAAACCGCGCGGACATGATCGTCTATGATCTCGAAACCATTGACAATAATCCAAAAACCGCCGAGATTATTGAAATCTGTGCGAATCGATTGAGCGCAATCGGCAGTGATCTTGAACACTACGAGCAGCTCGTTAAACCAACGGGTAGTATTCCGAAATCGAGTACGGCGATCCACGGTATCACCAACGAAGCCGTGATAAATGAGCCTGGTATTGAGATAGTTCTGCCACAATTCCTGAGTTTCATCCAAGATCGGATACTCATCGGGCACAACATCACCGAGTTCGACAACCCTGTGCTTGAACGCGATCTCGGAAAATATCTCAGCCGTGGGCTTTCCAACCCTCACTACGATACCCTCGCCACCGCGCAACGCCTCTATCCACGCGAAAGCTGTAGTTTAGAAGCTCTCGCCACTAAATTCAATATCAAACATGAGACCATGCACCGAGCGCTTGAAGACGTACAGATCAACCGGCAAGTGTTTGATGAGTTGATAAAAGAAGATCTGCGCCGCCGGGAACTGAAATCCCTGCCCGAACTCTTACCAGTGGTCGGTATCGGAATACTTGCCGCACAAGAGCACCAACGGAACATCGAAAGAGGCGAAGGAACAGGAGACGGAGCAGAAACTTATCGCCAAGCTGCTGAACGTTATGTTCAAACACATCGTCCAGAGCTAGACTGGCTCAATGCCGGCCTGCAATCGACGGAAAGACAGTCTCTGCAAGAGTTCATTGACACACTAACCCATACGCCGATTGAAGAGTCGCCGGAAGATAGGGACTGGGAAGCGAGACGGGCCAGATTTATGAACGGCGTTTTGCATTTCGAGAACATCAGTGTCGAAAGACGTCTCACCAATTTTCTCGATTATCAGAAGCTGATCAACAGTGCCGATGAAGTCGAGGTCGAAACGGACAAGATCACATTGATGACCCTCCACGCAGCAAAGGGCACAGAATTTCCTGTCGTTATCATCCTAGGGATGGAGGACGGAACATTCCCGATTCGGCGCCCTGATCAATCATTATCAGAACTAGAAGAGGAACGTCGCCTGTTTTACGTCGGCATGACCCGCGCTCAAGAGCGGCTTTACCTTACATCTGTCAATCGTCGCAGAGGCGATTTTGAGCGTGGCAGCTCAATGTTTCTCCGGGAAATCCCATCCAACCTAATCAAAGGTTGGCATCCTCGTATGAAAAGCAGGCGATAAAATCTTGGCTCATGTTAAGTGATTGTGCAACAGAAGCCGAAAAGCGGAGGTTCCAAGACTGACTGCACCAATGAGCTAATGAACCAATAGTTTTCACATTTCACGCATCAAGTTTCAAGCGCTTTATGACCAACTCACCGCTCATTAGAATGCACGGTATCACCAAACGGTTTGGCACAGTTCTGGCTAACGATGGAGCAGATTTTTCGCTGCAACCCGGCGAGATCCACGCCATCGTCGGAGAAAATGGTGCCGGCAAATCGACACTCATGAAGATCCTCTATGGGCTTTACCGACCGAACGAGGGGAAGATACACTTTCGAGAGACGCCGGTTCACATCAGCAGTCCTCGTACTGCAATTAAGCGCGGTATCGGTATGGTACAGCAGCACTTCACGCTCATCCCGGCGCTAACCGCCCTCGAAAATATCGTCCTAGCGAAAGAACCACGTCGATTTAAAACCCTGCTTGATACGAGAGAAGCGCACCGTAGAATCACAGCGCTCGCCGACCAACTCGGATTTCATCTCGATCTCCATGCCACGGTGGACACCCTCCCAATCGGTGCGCAACAGTATACAGAAATCCTCAAAGCCCTCTATCACGGAGCAGAGATCTTAATCCTTGATGAACCAACAGCAGTCCTTGCACCACAGGAGATTTCCGGGCTATTTCACTGCCTGCGCGGCTTAAAAGCGGAGGGAAAGAACGTTATTCTGATTACGCATAAACTCAGTGAAGTCATGGCAATTGCCGATACAATTACGGTGATGCGGAATGGTAAATCCGTTGCATCACTTCCCAGAGCGGGGACCGATGCGGCTGAACTGTCCGAGTTAATGATCGGCAAAAAAACTTTCAACGATAGCCCACGCCAGAGCAGGTCCGCTAGACTTAGCGAACCTATGCTGCATCTAGAAGGTATCACACTTCGCGCCATGAACGGACGTGCCCTGTTAGATGGAATCTGTCTCGACGTTTTCGCGGGAGAAATTCTGGGGGTCGCCGGGGTGGAAGGAAACGGACAAGACGAACTCATTGAGGTACTGACCGGGTTGCGGAAATGCGATGGCGGCACAATTACGCTCAATGACGAGTCAATTGCCAACCGATCACCGGCTGAGATTCGGAGGAAGCACGTGGTGCATCTGCCAGCCGACCGACATCGCCACGGAATCAGCCTCGACGACCGGGTGGACGAAAACTTAATCCTCGGCAGTCACAACCAGCCTCCATTTTGCCGACATGGATTGCTTAAGCAAAAAGCCGCCCATAAATTTGCCGATGCTGTGATTAAAAAGTACGAAATCCGTGCCGGGGGCGTAGATGTACCAATCCGCACCCTCTCCGGCGGGAATCAGCAGAAAGCAGTTGTGGCACGCGAGTTGGAAAGCGATCCCGAACTAATCATTGCAGCGCACCCCACACGTGGACTGGACATCAGTGCTGCCGAGTTTGTGCACCAACAGCTGATTGATGCCCGGAACCGGTCTAAGGCAGTTCTACTCATCTCCGCAGATTTGGAGGAACTCTTGAGTCTGAGTGATCGGATTGCAGTGATGTATAACGGGCAAATTGCCGGTATCCTCCAACCATCGGAGACAGATGAAGCAGCGCTAGGGGCACTAATGCTTGGATAACTTGAGAGCGATTTATGGTAACGGGGACTCCAATATGAATATAGTTCAGGTTGAAAACGTCAGTAAGCACTTTGGGGAATTCAAAGCCGTTGATAACGTTTCCTTTGCTATTGAAAAAGGATCCGTGTACGGACTGCTGGGACCCAACGGTGCCGGTAAAACGACCACCATCCGGATGATTATGGATATTATTGCGCCGGATTCGGGGAAGATTACCTTCAGCGAAAATCGACAGAGCAGCGATTTTGCAGATCAAATTGGCTATCTGCCGGAAGAACGTGGCCTTTATCGAAAGATGAAGGTAAAAGATGTCATCCTTTTCATGGCAGAATTAAGAGGGATGGAGCGCGCAAATGCCTTCGATGAAATAGACCGCTGGCTCCAAAAAATGGATTTGACCGAGTGGCAGAATAAGAAGATAGAAGAACTATCCAAGGGCATGGCGCAGAAGATCCAATTTATCGCCACCGTTATCCACAAACCTGAGTTAATCATCCTCGATGAACCCTTCTCCGGTCTAGACCCTATCAATATGACGCTGCTGAAAGATTTGATGCTTGAACTCAACACCGATGGTGCGACCATCATTTTCTCTACACATATCATGGAACAGGCTGAAAAGTTGTGTGAAAAGATCTGTCTGGTAAACGCCGGCAAAATTATACTGGAAGGAGATTTGAGGGAAATTAAAAAATCCTTCGGTAGAGGTTCAGTGGAGATTGAATACTCTGGAAATGTTGATCTGATTAAAAGCTCCCGATTTGTCGAAAGGTGTAATGACTTTGGTCAATATGTAGAGGTCAAGCTAAACGCCCCGGAACACTATACCACCCTCTTGCGAGAACTCGTTGAGGCATCGGTGAACATCACTCGGTTTGAACTGATGGAACCTACGCTTCATGAGATATTCGTTCAAAGCGTGGGAGGCGAAAGAGGGATACCAGATGCCGAATAAAGTCATTACAGTCATCAAGAGAGAGTACATAACGCGAGTCAAAACGAAGGGGTTTGTGGCATCGATCTTATTGATGCCGGTAATGATGTTTATTGTGATGGTCCTCCCCAGTTTGATGATGACGTTGCAGCATAAATCCGATGAGATTAAAACCTATGTCGTTTTCGATGAAACGGGGGAGATCTTCTCCAAGATACAGGACGCCCTTGACGAGAATTCATTTTTCCATCACAAAGGAAAGCGGGTATACCAGTTGATTGAGAAATCGTCAGATTTTAACGGGAATGTAGAGGTAAAAAAACAACTGAATCAGCAGGTTGAGGCAAAGGAAATCCGTGGATATATCGAAATTCCACAAGATGTCTTTGAACGCCTTCAAGTCAACTATTACGCGAAAAATATTACAAACTTTGAGGAGCAAAGCGCTTTCAGAAGGATCATTTCCCAAGTTGTCATCAATAAGCGGCTTGCGGATAAAGGGTATGCTGCACACGAAGTCAGAGATTTGATGAGACGGATTCGCTTTACGGAGTACGCTGTCACTGCAAAAACAGATACGGTCGAAGGCGAAGAAACAGCCATAGTTAGACTTGGACTGACCTACATCTTGACTTTTTCCTTATACCTTTTTACGTTGTTATATGGTGCTTCAGTGATGCGGAGTGTGCTTGAAGAGAAAACAACCCGCATTGTGGAAGTGATTATCTCCTCTGTTAAGCCTCATCAATTACTGTTTGGAAAAATCATTGGTGTCTGTTTGGTATGCCTCACTATGTTCCTGATATGGGGTAGTTGTGCCGTTCTGCTATTGATGAACATCAATCCCATTTTGGGGCTATTTGGAATACAGGGAATCCCACCGGAATTCACTGAAATCACCTCTATTATCAAATCAACGGGACCATCAGCGTTTTTGTATTTTCTGATCTATTTTGTATCAGGTTTCTTCCTCTTTTCCACCATCTATGCCGCTGCCGGTGCAATATGCAATAGCGAAGAGGAAGCACAACAGGTCGCAACCCCGCTTGTGATGATGTTAATCCTTCCTTTTATGCTGATGTTCGGTCTGTTTCGCGTGCCAGACGCCACATTGACCGTAGTTCTTTCTCATATCCCGTTCTTCTCTCCGCTGCTTATGTTTATGAGGATCAACGTGCTCACACCACCGTTATGGGAAATTTTACTCAATATTGCTGTTATGATTGCAACAATCTTCGGTGCTATCGGGGTCATGGGAAAAATATACAAGATCGGCATACTGATGTATGGTAAACGTCCAACGCTAAGTGAGCTCTGGAAGTGGCTGCACTATTAGCCTTCTATTGGGAATAGAAACCTCATCGACGGGCGATCCCTCAATGCCTAGAATGGCGGACAAGTCTGCCGACACTTAATTCTTCCTCGGTGTGTACAACATGAGTGTAGCAATCTGCCTATATCCCACAAGTGGATACAGTTTAGCACCTGCATGGCTAGCGGTCAGTACTGCTAATTTTGAACCGCACCTGCGATCGTCACGCAGCATCTGAGCCATCATCGCACGGGCGATGCCGCGTCGCCGGAACTCCGGCAACACAAACATATCAGCGCACCAGGTTGCCTGCTCTACATCAACGCTGCGAACCCACCCCACCGGTTTATCCTCGACTAAGGCGGCGTATTGGCGCAATGGCGTATCTGTCCCCAGATGTTCCGGGAGTATTTGGCGGAACCTTGCCGCCTTATTTATCCGCTCTGCCAAATCTTCTGTAGTGACGCGCACAATCTCCACAGGTCCCTCAAAGCGCGGAATTCGTTTCAACTCATGCACCATTACAGGCTCTGTTCCTCCAAGTCTATAACCAAGTGCCTTAAAACCTGCCCGTAGCGACTGGTCCGATTCATTAACCCCGTGAATCGCACATACAGCAAATCTGCCCCGTGTGTGTTCCCGGGCAGTCCGGTCAATCTCCTCCGGTGTTACCCCGTTTCCTATCCATTCCTCCCTGCGGTACTCCCCACGTTTCCGCGGAGCGTCCCGCACCACCCAAAGTCGCCCAACCCGTTC
>JAGWBT010000043.1:668-19333 GCA_021295755.1 Candidatus Poribacteria bacterium | reverse complement strand
ACCGTGGCTTACAGGCCGGGAAAATTATCCAAGCGGTGACGCGGCTTGCAGATGGTCGTGGCGGTGGACGTCCTGAGCTCGCTCAAGGCGGAGCCAAAGACCCAAGCAAGATGAAAGAAGCAATTGGTGCCGTCATGAAAATTGTGGCGGATCAGGCTTAAACATTGACCGAACCGTCCCATAAAATCGGGGTGGACATAGCTCCATAAGGAATGAAATCGCTTTACTGGCAGATTCCTTTAGGTCTATTGTTATTGGTACTTGCTATCTTTTTTATATGGTTAGCATTTCGGATCGGAAAGACGTTAAAATCCGTGGAAAACCTGCTAGACAAAAGCGTTCCTAGTCTGCTCAAGGCAACCGAACACCTAGTTGGTGTACACAAGGATCTCAGCACTCTGCTCACATCGCTAGATGGAACGGTTACAGAGTTGAATCAGAAACTACCGCAGCTGCTTGAAAATATCAACGGAATCACCGCGTCCATTCAGCAACTCAGTGAGTCTGAGATTCGAGCGACCACACACAATATCCAAGAAATAACGGAAACTGTAAACCAAAATATTGCAAAAATCGACGATTTAGTTAACACTGTCGCAGATTTTTCGCAAACTACAATTAAGCATGCGGAATATTATAGAGATCAGCTGTCCGTTCCGGTCACAGATTTTATCGGCGCATGGAGCGCCCTTAAGCGGAGCTGGGATGTATTCAGCCGGTCTCGTAAATCAAACACATCGGATTCAGAAAGTACAGCTTCAGCAGATACAACCGACGAAGAAGAAAACGAATAAATTCCTGTTTTGTGATGTCGCTTTTAAGATCTATGCGTTACTGAATTGATGAGAGTGTGGAACATGATAGATGATAGACTGTTACGCCTCTCACATTTCAGATTGATTGACGAATTATTGTGTAACAACTAGTGCAAATAGGCGTGAATATAGCCTCAACGTTTAACTATAACTAAGGAGTTTGTCCAAATGGATAACGAAAGACAGGGCAATGGACTTGTTGTGCTTTTGGCATTTTTTACGGGCGGTTTGATCGGCTCACTTCTCGGTTTACTCTTTGCTCCTATGGCCGGTAGGGAAACCCGAGAAAAGATTCGCGATGCTTCTACGGATGTCAAAGATCGAACGATGGACAGCGCCCATCGCGCAAGGGAAGCAACAACCGAAAGAGTTACTGAACTAGTCGACAAAGGGAAAGCACGAGTAGATGACGCGACTGAATCGGTGCGCGCCGCTGTCGAGGCGGGTAAATCTGCCTTTGTCGAAAAGAAGTCGGAACTGGCGGATATGCTCTCTCGCGATCAGGATGAGGAAGAAGCCGAAGCCGATAGTTAAAATTCACTTGAACAAACAGGTTGGAGATCTGTTTCTAAACAGTTTACAACCTGTCCCAACACAGAAACCACAGGCGGAAATGCTATATACCTGTGGTTTCTTTATCTAGAACGGACGGTCAATGAACCTCGACAGATTACGCGTACTCTTGGAGGACGTTAAACGCGGTGAGGTAAACGTAGATGCCGCCATACAATCCTTGCGGCATCTACCATTTGAGGATCTGGGGTTTTCCAAAGTCGATCATCATAGACAACTACGCAAAGGCTTTCCGGAAGTTATCTTTTGTCAAGGCAAAACGGTCGATCAGGTAAAGGAAATTAGCAAACGTATTCTCGCCGCCGGTCATCTCCTCCTCGCTACCCGCGCTACTCCCGACATTTACGACGCATTAGCATCCCTCGATTCATCAGCTTGCTTCAATGAACTCGGTCGTACTATCACGATTGGAGAACCCTCCGGTGAATTGCATGATGGCATCCTGGTCGTATCCGCTGGCACGTCCGACATCCCGGTAGCTGAAGAAGCCGTGGAAACCGCGCAAATTATGGGTAACCGGGTGGAGCGACTATACGATGTCGGCGTTGCTGGATTGCACCGGCTACTCAATAATCATGAAAAGTTGATTCAAGCCCGGGTGCTCGTTGTCGTGGCAGGCATGGAGGGAGCGCTAGCAAGCGTTGTCGGCGGATTGGTCGATAAACCTGTCGTTGCCGTACCGACTAGCATCGGCTATGGTGCAAGCTTCGGCGGTGTTGCGGCCTTGTTGAGTATGCTGAATAGTTGTGCTTCGGGTGTAACTGCTGTGAACATAGACAACGGATTTGGAGGGGGTTATAGCGCGTCATTGATCAATCAGCTCAATATATCTAAATAGGAAGCGTGTAAAATTTCTGCGACAATAATCAGCTTCTCTCTTCATTTATGTGTGTATTATTTGACGGCGAATTTTTTCCGACAGTTAGGATTTAACGTCTAACCCTAACACATTATGGAGAAAATTATGGAACTTTACCTGATCCGCCATGGACAGTCCACCAACAACGCTGGATTGCCTCACGTCGCAGACCCGCCACTATCAAATCTGGGCAAACAACAGGCGTACTATGTTGGCAAAGCCCTGCAAAGGCAAGGGATTCGCCGACTCTACTGCAGCCCGATGCTCAGAGCTTTGCAGACAGCTGAAATTATAGGGAGCATTCTGTCTCTCGCCCCTCATATCTATATTGGACTGCACGAATGGGACGGTATATGGGAGGAAAGTGTTGGCAGATTTGGTGCCACACTTCCCGGACTAACGCGCTCAGAAATGAAAGAAGTTTGTCCCGATGTGGTTCTGCCTCAAGACGTTACGGACGAAGGTTGGCTATTTACTCAGTGGGAAAATGTCGAATTGATGCTGCAGCGAGCCGACCAGAACGCTACAAACTTCATTGCTCATCTGCAAGCAATCCACAACCAATCCGATGAACCAGTTGCAGCAATCTCCCACGGCGGTTTTCTGTCGACGCTGATTGGTACATTTTTTGACCTACCGCCCAATGATGACTCAGATCGCTTTGCCCAGCATAATGCAGCAATTAGTCAAATCCGAGGAACAGCTCGAGGAACGCAATTGCGTTATTCGGACCGAATTTGCCATCTCCCAAAAGGGATGATTACGTCGTAAATGGCTATTCAGCCACACGATTTCGTACGCCTGTCTTCACTTATCACTCGTCACGTATTTGGAAATGACATAGAAATACAGCGATATCTTTATATTATCCCTTGAAGGAGAGTGAATACCTCTAACGCTCAGAATAATAACATTGGCGAGATGGAGCATAACCTATCCCGGACGGGTGTTATTTTCCTGGACAAAGAGCCAGCCAGGATCGTTCACGGGACGAATGAGATAGAAATCAATGGTGGTGTTACCGCACACAAAATCTATAGCTCTGATGACAGTTGGACGATGAACCACGAAACAACACGATTGCTGATTACGCCCATAACCCCTTACGATGGTGTGATTCGGATAACGTGCCGCTAGCGCAACACAGGCAGTGCAGTCTGGCGGCATTTTACCCTCTCCGTCTTGAATACCTCTCCTTCATCTAATCGTCCTCCTCCTCGTTCATTAATCAGATACCTTTCACAGGCTTTAAGCACTTCTTCAACCTGTATCGTGTGCATGCAAGGCGAAGTTCCGTCCGAAAGTGCTGAACAGCCATACTCAAAGCCAAGATTGAGACACGGGCTGCACGGCACATCCACATGAAGAATTGTATGCCCACTCCCCCACGGTGCCCATTGCGATGGGTTTGTCGGCCCGTGTAGCGCGACGACCGGCGTACCAGCAGCAGCAGCAAGATGCATCGGTCCACAGTTTCCACAGATAAGAAAATCAGCGTTGGCAAACAGTGCAGCGAGTTGATTGATTTCGGTCTTACCGGCTGCCACAACACAAGGTGCGCGAGTTTGCGCGGTAATTTGCTGTGAGACTTCAAGTTCTGAGGGTGCCCCCGTCAAAATAATTTGTGCGTTATACCGTTCCACAAGTGTATCAATGACCGATACAAATCTATCTTGAGGGAACCGCCTTCTCGGCTCACCCCGCCTGCCTGCCTCCGGATGAATAGCAATAACCGGCCTAGACCGATCGATCCCCATCTCGTCGAAGAATCCTCCTGCCCAATCTTCATCTTCCTTTTTCAACCACACCTCCAGATCCGTTTCGTGAATCGGACACCCCAATAGCCTCGCTATCTTCAGAAAATTGACTACCTCGTGCTGTCCCGGTACATGCTCAACGACATCCGTAAAAAGGTAATGTCGATGTTGACCCGCGGATCGAAATCCGATTTTTCTTGATGCACCGCTCCCGTAAGCGATTAATGCGCTGAACCTCGCCCAATGTTCAAAATCGACTACACAATCGAACTTCTGACGGCGCAATGCCACAATAAATCCAATCAGCTTCCGTGGCGATTTCATCAATTCCTCTAAGCGACACGGAATATACTGATCAATGTAAGGGCAGCCTTCCAGATATTGTAGGTTAATAGACGATGCAACCATCGCCAAATGTGCATTGGGAAACCGATTCCGAATTGATCGAATCGTTGGAATTGTCAAGATGGTATCACCAATCGCAGACAATTGGATAAGCAAAATACGCTGCGGGGCACACCCATGCTGGACAACCGCACGAGATTGAAATCCGCCCAGCAGGAAGCAGAGAACGCTGCCGATGTAACGGTCTAAAATCTTTTGTAGTATGTTTGGGTGCATGGGCTCTCGCTCCGAGATTTTGCACCAGTCAGTGCATACGGGCTAAACCGTTCTGGGCATTAAAAAGATTCTAAGGTTATGAAAAGTAGCGATTTTAGGGTTATATCCACAAATACCTATTGGCACATAATTTGCTTTTATCTCCGGCGTGAATAACTATTGTTCGTTGACTCAAAATACTGTGATTTGCCAATAGATAGTTCCGCCACAGTATCACAAATGCCAAACCGGGAGGAATAAAATGAACGCCAAGAGAATTTCAGGAGCGTTGATGGTATCGCTGCTGCTTCACTGTATCATCATGTTGGTCGCAAGCATATTTTACGCAGCGCGAACTGCACAGTTCAGGCAGCCAGAAGGTCTAAAGGGCCTTCCATCGGAGCCACCACTAGTTCCTCAAGTTCGTACATCTGTTATTACGCCAATCATTAAGCCTGTTGTTAAGCCAACCGTTCAAATAAGCAGGACTGTTGTTGTAGAACAAGTTCAAGTTCAACCGAGAAGTACGACTCACGCTATTGTTCGTCCCACATCTGCGGGTCACCCGCAAACAATGGTTGAGTTTTCCAACAAGGTTGTTAAGATGGACAGTGCCATACCACCCCAATTGAATTCTCCAAATGGTGTTCGTCCTGCATCTTCCGTTCAACGCGAATCGTCACCGGTTAGAGCTCCTGAGGCCGCTAAAATTGGTGCAGTAAGTGCAGGATACGCAACCTCCTACTATCACTTTGGATTGAATCCCCCAAACGGTGAAGCGTATCACGATATGTATTTTAAGGGAACTGGCACCAATCCGTTCGTTGATACCGAAGACGACCATCTTTCGACGTTTGGGATGGACGTTGATACAGCCTCCTATTCGATAGCGCGCCGATATGTGACAGAATTGTATTTGCCGCCACCGGAAGCAATACGTGTCGAAGAATTTATCAACGCATTTGATTACAACTATGACCCACCGATGGAGGACGCATTTGCTATTCACATTGATGGTGCCCCGTCAAAATTCGGTGAAGGAAAACGACTTCAACTGTTACGCATCGGGCTTCAAGGGCGCGTCATTCCAGCCGAACAGCGCAAAGACGCCATCCTCACATTTGTCATTGATGTATCCGGTTCAATGGAAAAGGAAAATCGTCTGGAGTTAGTAAAGAAGGCATTAACTCTACTCGTTGATCAACTCCGTTCCACCGACAAAGTAGGTATTGTGGTTTATGGCTCTCATGGCAGACTTGTGCTTCCACATACAGGGATCGAACAACGCGGTACAATCTTGTCAGCGATCCATGCCCTCAAACCGGGTGGATCAACCAACGCGGAGGAAGGGCTGCAAATCGGATATAATCTCGCTTGGCGGAATGCAAGTGTCAATCACATCAACCGGGTGATTCTCTGCTCAGATGGGGTTGCCAACGTCGGCAGAACAGGTCCCGATGAAATCCTTAAAGAAATCCGTACTTATGTTGATAAAGGAATTACCCTCTCTACGGTCGGTTTCGGCATGGGAAATTACAACGATGTCCTCATGGAACGTCTCGCCGACACGGGCAACGGCAGCTACGCGTACATTGATACACTCGCCGAAGCCAAGCGAATATTCGTTGAAAATCTGACGGGTACACTACAGTTGATTGCGAAAGATGCGAAGATTCAAGTTGACTTTAATCCCGAAGTTGTCAGTCGCTTCCGATTGCTTGGCTATGAAAATCGTCGCCTCGATCATGAACAGTTTCGAGATGACACCGCCGATGCCGGAGAAGTCGGATCAGGACATCGGGTAACTGCCCTGTATGAGGTTAAACTGCATCCAGATGCAACAGGAAAAATGGCAACCGTTTCGATTCGATATGCAGATGCTGATAACCATCAGGTCAACGAAGTTAGCAAAGACATCTCCGTGTTGCAACTCCATGAATCATTTGATGCAGCACCGGCAACGTTTCGGTTAGCCGCTGCGGTAGCAGAATTTGCTGAAATCCTCCGCGAAAGCTATTGGGCAAAGGACGGTAGTTTAGATACGGTCCATCAAGTCGTGAAAGATGCCTTCCCCGAAATAGATAGTGAGCAGGTTATTGAATTGATGTATCTGGTCAACAAGGCAATCCGTTATAAAGCGGAGCAGTCTTGAATCCCCAATGCTACACAAGATTATCTACTGTGGACGCATCGAGCTGCGGGATTAGATGCAGTAGTAGGTCTAACGTTGCTCGGTAATCGTCTATATTGATGATAGACACATGGCTGTGGACATAACGGGCTGGCACTCCCAGTACGATTGATGGCACGCCACGCCCAACTTGGTGGATTGCCCCGGCGTCCGTCCCGCCTGAGGTCCGCACGGCAACCTGATGTGGAATCTGGTGTGCGGTTGCAGTTTCAATCGTAAGTTCTGTCAAACGTGGATTGGCAATCATGGATGGATCATACAACCGAATCTGCACACCGCCACCTAATTTCCCCTGCAAGGTATCACTACTGGAACCCGGCAGATCGTCTGCGGGCGGTCCTTCCAGCACAATTGCCACATCTGGCTCCGCTGCGGCGGTAACCGTTCGCGCACCGCGTAGCCCCACCTCCTCCTGTGCACTTCCGGTGCCGATGATAGTGTTTGGATGATCACCGAGTTGCTGGAGCGTTTCGATAACTAGTCCTACACCGACACGATTATCAAATGCTTTTGCAGAAAATAGGCTAGGATTTCTCATCGGCATAAACGGACCATAGGGAACGATCGGGCAGCCGGGCTTCACCCCATACTCCTCCATCGCCTGTTCTGCACTGTCCGCTCCAATATCAATGTATAGATCTTTAATATCCAGCACCTTATCACGCGAACCGGCGCTTAGGAGATGGGGCGGTGTGGATCCTATCACTCCGGTAACTTTGCCCTGTTTCGTCATAATATTGACGCGCTGTGCAAGCAGTGTATGTGCCCACCATCCACCGACCGTAAGAAATTTGACATACCCCACCGCAGTCACATGCTGAACGATAAATCCGACTTCATCCATGTGCGAATCAAGCAGGATTCGCGGGTTTGCAGTGCTTCCGCTCTTTGTGCAATAGATGCTTCCCAATCGATCCTTCTGGATATCTCCAACCCCCTGCAAGTGCGAATGGAAGATTTCCCTGATCTCTTCCTCGTGTCCGGGGATGGCATCCGCTTGAGTGAGTTCTTCAAGCAGTTCTACCGATTTTTCACTCATCACTTCCCTTTCTAATTGAAATTAAAAACGTCGAAGTGCCAACATACACCCACACCTCTTCCGCTTTGCCATCAACAATGACTTTCCGCTTCTCTCGCTGGTAGGCGGGTGTTTCAACATGGCAGCCTTCATATCTGTCTAAAATAGCAAAATCTTCAACCGTTAACCCATGCCAGACAACCCCTTTGACGCACGAGTTTTCGGTAGGTATCATCACGGGATATCCCCACTTGGAGATAACAGTTGTGCATTGAGGCATTATCCCTACACTTGGATCGCCGAGGGGCCGTTCAAGTAGCGACTGAATCAATTCTCTATCTTTCAAGGTGCCATAAACAAAGAGATTCATAGTATAGCTTTACTTAATGTAAATCACTTTTTACACTTTACATTTCGGCTAATGTTAAGAAATCGTGCAACAGAATCGGGACTTTCTAACCTGACTACACCAATGTATTGGTACCCCGTTGCCCCTTTACGCATTACGTTTCAGCGTAAGATAAAAACGACTTCCTTTACCTAACTGGCTCTCCGCCCAAACCTCGCCACCGTGGAGTTCAACAAGATTTTTCACTATCGGCAGCCCCAAACCGATGCCACCGCTTTTCGAGTCTGCAACTCGATGAAAACGATCGAAAATGAAGTCTAATTCTGTCTGGCTAATACCGATCCCTGTGTCTTCAACACAGACTTGGAGCATCTGATCGGATACTATCGTCACACCGACCCCGACATATTTACCGCCTTCTGTATACTTGATGGCATTATCTAGCAAGTTTGTTATAATTTGCCCCATCTTGTCAGGGTCCACAAACGCAACTACATCGACGCCACAATCTAGATTAACCTGAATCCCTTTTCTATCGGCTATCGGTTGAATCCCTGCGATTGTCGCCTCAAGAATAGGATATAATTCCGTCGGTTCAAGCTGCAACGAAATCTTGCCCGACTCAATTTGGGAGAGGTCTAATAGGTCGTTTATCAGCCGGATAAGCCTGTCGCAATTGTCCATGACACGCAACAGATAGCTTACCTGCTTTTCCGATAGTCCACCACCGACACCGTCAAGTAGATTGTCCACAAACCCTTTGATATGCGTCAACGGCGTCCGTAGTTCGTGAGACACATTATCCAAAAATTGAGACTTGAGCGTGTCCAATTGCTTCAGTTGGTCATACGTCTCTTTGAGAGCTGTGGCAATGTTGTTAAAGTCCGAAGCTAACTCTCCGCTTGTAGGTTTGGGTATGGTGCCACCATAAGTGTCCAAATAGGTTGCCATCAGTTGTTGCCGCGCGGTTTCCATCGCTTCTGTTCGCGCACTTAGCTGGGCGTAGAGCATCGCATTTTCGATCGCCGTTGCCCCCTGATGCGCAAGCGTGCCGAGCAGCGCCAAATCGGCTTGCGTATACGGTTCCTCCGATGACTTTTGACCGAGTACAAGCAAACCCACTAGGTTCTCGTTTTCTTTCGTCCGTGTCACGAATGGAATCCACACCGCGGATTGGAGAAAGTGGACGAAAGCGTCTGCCGATTCCGAGGGCGTAACGTGAATTAAATCCGGGTCAAGGGGCTGGCCTGAAAAATCAAGCGGTTTATCCGCCTCTTGCAATTTTTTAAGCAGAGATGCTGATAGCGTCAACGGTAATCCATCGGGTGGTGTATCAACCCCGATAGCCGCTTCTGGGACAAACTGTGCCTCCGCCTTGGAAAAAGAGTTGGAACCGCTTTTGTAATTGTATTCAGACTCAAAGTCCCCTGATACGCGATACATTACAACGCCACGACTGATATGTATCGCTTTCGTAACTTGGCGGAGTAAAGTATCTACCAGAATCTCCAGATCGAGGATTGAGTGGAGCGTCTGGCTTAGTGCCAAAAGCGTTTGACGGTAGTTGTACGCTTCACGATCAAATGCCCGATCTATCAGTTTTTGAATGCGCGTCTTGGCAGGCGCAAACAGCACAGCGGCGATAAGCACCGATACCGCGGTCACCGTTCGAGAGCGCGCGGCTGTGTGGAAAAACATAGTGAGTCCTTGAATGCTTAACAGATAAATACCGAGTGCGAAACCACTGACAAGCATATACACAACGCTACGATTGATGATGAGTTCAATATTCATCAACCGGTGCCGGATGATCGCGATAACATAGCAGATTGGGATAAGGCACAGGGTATAAGCCGAAAAGCGAGTGTATGAAATCGAGAAATCCCAAAAACGCGGTGCTGTCGTGAAGACAGCTAATGGGAATGTCCCTGCAACAATACCGAGCAACAACCATCGTGCTTGACGGCGCTGAGAGGCAGAAGGCGCGCCAAACGAGGTGTGCAGGAGTAACAACTGTCCAGCTATTGAATAAACAAAAAGGAACCCGATTGTGAGGTTTTCAAGAGGCGATAATTTGATTAGGAAAAACTCGCGGGTATAGTCTTGCCCACGTAGATAGAAGAAGGAGATACTCAAACATAAAGCAATCCCCGGAACATATAGGAGTTTTAATAGCCAAGTATTACGTTGGACGAACTGTTTTTCTGCGGGAAAGATGAGAAAGCAATGGAGAAAAAGGCAAGGGGTAATTGTCGCAGATACGAATTGACAGATCGGCACAATCCGACTGCTCCACGTTCCTTCAGCGATCGAGAAGGTAGCGTCAATGGAGCATACGCTCATGAACCCGATACTCATTAGGTAGGAGATTCGTACTGCCCGATACGATCCCAGGGTTTCTTCACTTCTGTTTTTAGCATCAGATTCGGAAGAAACTTGGCTTTGCGATTGCTGCATCCACACGAGTGTCGCGACCACCCATATGATGAGCCCAATCAGGTAGAAGTAGCCGGTCTCAGGTGTATCCGGAGCTCTAGCGAAACTCCGTGCCCCAACAATGAGGTATATGCCCGACGCAAGAATATAGAGAGTCGTGGTCAGGTCACGCTGGATTTTCATTAAGATCTTTGCAGTGGCACCTCCGCAACCAAGCTGGGAAGGCGACTGCACCTCGCTTGTGGCAAAGAAGGATTATTTCTTTAGCCCAGTCTCCAGATAGGGACGGTAATACGCGAGATCGGGTGTTGCCGCATCAGGATCTTTACCCATCTCATCATAGCGACGTAACCGCACTGCATCAACATAGTGAGGTAGGGCTTCAAATGCTTTTACCTCGGCTTCAGTCAATGGTCCACCCTGCCGTTCCAAACTCCGAATGGACACGGGGGACAGCTTGTTAAAATAGCTCGGTTCTACTGCACAGAGATAGCGTTTCGCAGGCACATGGAGTCGCGCAGGCTCCGTAACCGCCGAGACAAAATATGGCTCTAGAAGCGCGGCGACAAGTTCTTCATGTTTATCATCTATTCCTCGCGCCACAACCTCTTGGGGTAAATCATGAACCAGATGCCCATAATCGTGTAGGATAGCGGCTGCTATCAACGTATCACTACCACCATCCTTCTCGGCAGCGTGAGCGGTCTGCAGGGCGTGCTGTTGTTGTGTGACCTGTTCCCCGCCTTCGTAGAGTTGCTCTCCGTAGTTCTGAAATGCTTCAAAGATCTCGTCAATAATATTCGTTTTACTCATCTTTGTTATCCTCATCTGCGTGTAAAATGGGTAAAATTCACGTTTCCTGTTAAAAAACTACCTCCCGTTCACTTCTTGCGGATTCATAGCAGCCATCGATCAATCGCTGTAAGTTCAGCAGCTGCCGCCGGTCCTGCATTTCCCAAGGACTGCCATCGCGCAAACGCTGAATAACATCGGCATCTTGGTTTCGGATGCTCTCACCCCACCCACTACTCTCCTGTAACTCAGGGGTTTTATTCACCACTTTACCACTTTCGTCAACTGTCACAGTAAACGGATCGCTTTTGAGCTTCCCTCTGGTCGTGACCATCTCGAAGTGATGGGGTGGTGGACTATCATCGCACCAATTTCCCTCTAACATACAGGTGGAACCATCGTCAAATCGAACAAAAGCGGTCAATAGATCCTCAACATTAAACCGTTCCCTTACTTCCGGTGTAGCGATGGGACCCCGTTTGCCGGGAAACAGGCGACGCATCGAGGCTGTCACCGAGACCGGATTCGGAGAACCGGCTACCCAGATCGCAAGATCGAGTGCGTGTATCAGTGTAGAGGCAAGGACGCCACCAGCAGAACTGCTCAGATAATAGTGAGGTCCCCACCAAGGCGGATTGATGTGGCACCCCCAAACTTTACTCAACACCGGTTCACCAACCCCACCGGAGGCCACTAAATCGCGGAGGTATCGGGAGATAGCCATATATCGCATATTCGTGCCGAGCTGTACCTGACGACCAAGCCGGTCCGCGCAATCAAGCACCGCGGTTGCCTCGTCTAAATTCCTCATGAACGGTTTCTCGCAAAGCACATCTGCGCCCGCTTCCAACGCCGCTAGCGCCATCTGCATATGGGTGTTCGGCATTGTAGCGACAATCACCAAGTCGAGTTTTGCGGGTGCAAGCATCTCTTTGAAGTCGCTGGTGGCGAACGCCTGGGGCCACATCTCCCTCGCGTTTTGCAACCGTTCGAGACTAAGATCGCAAAACGCACTTACGATGGCGGTTTCTGTCCCCAATTCTTTAATGACGTTCAGGTGATTTTTGCCCTGTGCACCACAACCAATCACACCAACCTTCACCGGTGAATCTATCATATCAACTCCTCTATGCAAATTTGTCTGCTTCAGCGGCTCATTTTTTGAATATGCCCCTATTGACGATGGAGTATTTCGCTTTCAGCAACTGTCACGGAGGATGTTACCCGGCCCAATCTTCGCATCCCCGAAAAGGCATGTGAAATCCCTCGATGTATTTCGGACGTGGTGCGTAGTCGTTCACGTTAGGAACACCCTCTCCGCGCAATAGAAAGGCACAGGGCCAAGGCTCCTTTGAGGTAATTCGTGTGCTTGTTGGGATATAGCGAATAGTTAAACCACAACGCCGCTGTGCGGAGGTATTTGGGTTGGATCCGTGAATAATGTTTGGGTGATGCACCGAAACGTCACCGGCCTTGAGCACAAAGTCAACTGCCTTGGACTCATCAACCAAGGTGGGATCCATATGTGAGCTGAGGACGTTAGGGACATCAACGGTACGCTGCATTTCATGGAGTTCCATTTGATGCGTACCGGGGATAACCCGCATACAACCATTCGTCGGGGTCGAATCATCGACAGCGAGCCACAACGTAACAACCTCCATCGGTGTCAGGGGCCAATAGCTACCATCCTGATGCCATAGGACGGGTCTTCCGTCGGTGGGTGGCTTGCTGATGTAGTGCGATGCGAACAGCGCGATGTTGGGTCCGATAAAGATTTCTGCGATATCGAGCAGGCGCGAATCGCTAATCAGCCGGACCCAGAACGGATCCTCTCTGACAAGACGATGGTGTAAATGTTCCGGACGTAGATCGGGGTTCTTTTCGAGCAGCCAATCAACGTGATTACCTGCCTCTTGAACCAAGTCTGAATCCAGAACATCCCTAAAAATAGCGTAACCGTTGCGTTCGTATTGCTCATGAGCGGGAGCATGTTTGTTCGGCGAAGTGTCCATCAGATTTCCTTTCACGATAGATATACGGGCGTAGACAATACACATAAGCAGTCCCCACCCAAACTGAATGGCGCCAGTTTAGCACGAATTCGCACACCCTGTAAAGTCAACTTTTAGAATTGGTTGGGTTATTAAGTGTCGGGATTCGGAGATCCCTCCTACGGCGGACCTTTAAGCTAATGACTGGATTCCTTTTTCTCAATCGGGACCTGCATTAGCTCTAAGATAAAACCATCTGGATCTTTGAAGAACACTACATACACAATACCCCATTCCAAATCAAAGCTAACCGGTTCCGACACAAACTCAACCCCTTTTTCCGAAAGATCTTTGTAAGCAGCCCATACATCTGGCACACCGAAACAAAAATGCGAGTGAGCAACATCTCCCAATTGTGCATCAGATACTTTGCCCGCAGGCACAACGTACTGCTGCAGGTCAAGCAGAACCCCCGGCGTTTCGGGCGCTTCCAACCGGACCACTTCCATAATCACATCCGGCTTTCCCGCCATCTTTGAAATAGTCTCGCCCTCTAGGCGATGCCGTTCAACCTCTTTCAGTCCGAGCAGACCACAGTAAAACGCCAACGAACGGTCCATATCACTGACCGTTACCGCTACATGGTCAAGAATGTTGACAGAATTAATCATGTTATGCCTCCTTCATCTCGTGCTATACCCAGATTGGCTGAAAATACGACTCCCATCTTCAGTGCACATCTTTGAATTGAGTGTTTACCACAGATATGACGTTATCGCCTCTCACATCTTGTGGGGGAATTGCCTGTAACTATTGTGTGGGAACTTCGCACTTCGATCGCGAAAATCATCTCCTATCCCATGCGTGTTATGTTTTGGCCATAGTGGCTGACACTCCAACTCGCGTTGTGGGGACAGGTTTCCAAGTTGTATTTGTCCGGAGATTGGCAAATCTGCGCTATGACAGGGTTTCGCCCAGCATTCTAATTGCTTAACTGTGTAGTCCCTAAACAGATTTGATTGCCCTCCATATCTGGGAATTGTAGTTGCAGAGAGCGGAAATCTTCAGTATAATACCCGATAAACTAGGTCTCTGAACAGGGGAGAATAAACCGTGCGATTTCGACGCAAAGAGCAAACCGCAAACAATTCCTTACCTACCAATCGCCAGCCCGAAGTGACGGATCTCTACTTTCCGGCACACAAATATAGCATCCAGTTCGATATTTCTCCAGAAATATCTTATCTGAATGATGCGCTCCCTCGATTACTTCCCGACTTTTTGCCCCTATTTGAAGGATTCCCCGAAGGGGTTTGGATTTCGCAGCAAACGGTTGATGAAGGGCTTGATTTCTGTCAGGTGGCGTTCTGGGCTTTTGCCGAGGAACCTGACACGATTAAGGCGTTTTCTATCTGGTTTCAGGGTTTTTTTAGGGATGAGCGGATTATCGATCTTCTGGAGCGTTTTGTTACACACGCGCTTGATGATCCCGGTGAAATAGAGGTCGTCCTACTTGATTGGGCACGGGTTCATGTGACGGAGGAGGAAGTGCGACAGGCTGCCGAGAAGGAACGCGACTCCGGCAGATCAACAGCCGTGGAACGGGAAAAACGGCGTTGACAAACCCTATCTCAAGTGCTATACTGCTAGCGTTGTATTGCATACATTACACTAGCACATTGCAGTTGTGCTACGGATAGAATACGTAATGCGTAATATCAACAATTCTCTTACGTATTACTCGGTACGGATTATTCTTCTGTGTCACTGATTGTTTATCCGAATTGCAAAGGAGCGTGGCTTGGGTGATGCCCACGCCGCAACGGGATGATGAAACGGTTCTACTCTCTTTACATTCTTACGTTTCTGTTAGTCATCAGCATAAGCAGCGGGACTGCCGATACTATCGAAAATGTGTTTCAGAACTTCAAAGCAGCTTACGAAAAATCTAAAAACTTTAGTGCCGATTTTGAGGAAACCACATTGCAGGCAGGAAACAAAAGTGTTGCACGCGGACGATTGAGGTTCAGCAAGCCAAACCTACTACGCAAGGAATACGTCAGTCACAAAGATCCGACACAGCTAGCGCAGCTCATCGTTCTTGATGGTGACTTTTCTTGGGCGTACACGCCGTTACTCAGCCAAGTGAATAAGATGAAATGGGGCAGAGCCAACCGCAAAGAACTATTGCCCGGGTTGGGTGCGTCCCTAGATGAAGCCGCCGAAAAATTTAACATGGAGCTAGTTCCGGATGAAGTGGCGAATCCAAAAGGTATCTACCGTATCAAGCTAGTTCCCAAGCCACAGATACCGCCTAATCTGGAAGCCAATGCACCCCGCGAGATTATTGAGATATGGGTCAAATCTGATAATTGGTTACCTGTCCAATTCGGCTATCAGACTGAAAGCGATGAGGAAGGCAGTCTAAGCGTCATTGTTGCGTTTGCTAACATCCAACGAGACATAGAAATGGACGCTGATCTATTCAGATTTGTTATTCCTGACGGGGTTGAAGTGATTGACCTTTCAGCAAATGAGTGAGACGCTAAACGTAATGCCCGATATGCGAAATCTAAGTGCATACGTCCTCTGAATTGCCACCTCCACATCAATATCCGAATCTCCATCCATTAAAGAGGGAAATAAAAAGATGGATTTCCACAATGTGATGCGCCTTGCAAATTATTTAACGATCGCACGCATGCTTCTTATCCCCTTCTTCATGCTTTCGTTTCGATATGAACGTATGTTGCCTGCACTTATTATTTTTTGTGTGGCAGCCCTCACCGATTATCTTGATGGAATAATCGCACGCAAACAGGGGACTACGAGTTTTGGAAAGTTCATGGATCCGCTCGCAGATAAGCTACTGGTTGGCGCAGCACTAATCTGCCTAACGCGCTTTAAGGGCGGATTGATTCCAGGGTGGATGGTGCTAATCATTATGGGACGCGAGGTTGTCGTCACGACACTACGCCTGGTCTTCGTTGGGCGATACGGCACAGTGGTCGCAGCAAGCAAGTGGGGAAAATATAAAACATCTTCACAGATGGTTGTCATTATTACTAGTCTCGTTTTACTTGTTGCCCAAGAATATAGCCACTTACTGAATATAGATATGGATTTTGTTATTCAACTCCCAGGACCGATCTACTTCATGATGTACATTCCCTTAGTGCTCACAGTCATTTCAGGCTTGGAATTTCTATACAACAATCGCAAAGGGATTTACGAATTAATGCGATCCCCGGACACTTACACGGACGATGACATTTAATCACCTGAGTTGCTACCTAAAACCCCTGCAGAGCAATATGTATAGGATCCGGCAATTCAATGAACTAATGAACTAGTGGACTAATGAACCAACCGATTCGATGTTTCATTGCAATCGAGATACCAGAAACAATCCAAAATCAACTAGCACGGATCCAAGGAACCCTGCGAAAACAGATTCAAAAAGCATCTTGGGTGAAACCGGGCAACATTCATTTGACGTTGAAGTTTTTAGGGGATGTTGATACGGAAGATCTTGAATCCATCGGAGAGACAATCGAGGGGGTGGCTAGCCGTCATCGGAGTTTTTCATTGCGCATCGGCGGCTTGGGGACATTTCCTAATTTCGCGCGTCCACGAGTAATGTGGGCTGGCGTAAAGGTTGGAGGCGAGAGGGTATCTGCCATTGCTCAAGACATTAACGTGGCATTAAACGACTGTGGATTCTCGCTGGACACTAAGAAATTCAATCCCCATCTAACGATCGCCCGGTTGAAAGAGCGAATCGACCTCAGACCTTACACAAACCAGTATCGTCAATATGATCGCATTGACGGGGCAGAGATGCGTGTCAATGCACTTTCGCTTATCCACAGTCAACTTCATCCCACGGGCGCAATCTACTCAACTTTAGAATCTCATTCACTTACATAACATTGAAAATGGAACCAGAGGAGATTTAGTATGGCAGCAGACGAGAAGAATAAAGCGATTGATCTCGCAATTTCACAGATTGAACGGCAACACGGTAAAGGCGCGATTATGCGCTTTAGTAGTGAAGATATTTTGCCCGTAGAGGTGATTCCAACTGGCTCACTCGCACTAGACATCGCGCTTGGTGTCGGCGGCGTACCCCGCGGACGAATTGTAGAAATTTTCGGACATGAATCCAGTGGCAAAACGACGCTTGCTTTACACATTGTCGCTGAGGCTCAAAAAATGGGTGGTAATGCCGCGTTTGTTGATGTTGAGCACGCAATTGATCCACTGTATGCTAAGAATATCGGCGTTAATATGGAGCATCTACTCATATCTCAGCCTGACACAGGCGAACAGGCGTTAGAGATTGTTGAGACGTTAGTGCGTAGTAATGCTATTGACGTGATTGTGGTTGATTCTGTGGCAGCACTTACGCCTCAAGCGGAAATCGAGGGGGAAATGGGCGATGCACATGTGGGCTTATTGCCGCGTTTGATGTCTAAAGCATTGCGCAAACTCTCTGGAGTGACAAGCAAATCGAAGGCGTGCATTATTTTCACGAATCAGATTCGTCAAAAGATTGGTGTTATGTTTGGTAATCCAGAAACCACACCGGGCGGACTCGCCCTTAAGTTCCACGCTTCTGTCCGACTTGAAATCCGACGGGCGGAAACCCTCAAGGAAGGGGACGAGATGGTTGGGAACCGCATTCGGGTTAAAGTTGCCAAGAACAAAGTGGCACCTCCATTTACACAGGCTGAATTTGAAATGACCTTCGGGGAGGGTATTTCTAAGCTGGGCGATCTACTTGACGTGGCAACGGATCAAGAGATTGTAAGTAAGAGTGGTGCATGGTTCTCTTATAATAACGAGCGTCTTGGTCAAGGTAGAAATAGTGCGAAAGAATATCTGATTCAACATCCGGAAGTTATTGACGAAATTGAAACCAAAGTTCGTGAGAACCTGGGTATTTATGCCCAATCTGCTCCTGCATCAATTGCCGGTGTTGATCCTGACACATCAAAAAAGAAGTAAATCCGATTCGCTATCAATTCATAGACATGCTTGAAATAGACGGAAATTACGGCGAAGGTGGCGGTCAAATCCTACGCTCAAGCCTCAGTTTGTCTGCGATTCTTAATCGTCCCATCCGTATCAGCGGTATACGCGCGGGGCGGAAAAAACCGGGACTGGCTCCACAGCATCTCACCAGTGTTAATGCGGTGGCTGCGATTACCAATGCCGAAGTCATCGGTGGACAACTCGGTTCTCAAACGTTGACCTTTCGCCCCCAAGAAATCACTGG
>JAGWBT010000043.1:0-354 GCA_021295755.1 Candidatus Poribacteria bacterium | reverse complement strand
TCCAATCACCCTGAACATATTATCAATCGGCACTACAACCAAGTCGAAAAACGTTTGGCACGGTTTGATTCACCGGTCAACATAGAGCGGGTAAAAGGGGAATCTATCGGACAGGGAACGCTTGTTTTCCTGAAGGCGGACTTTGAAAATCTCCAAGCCGGATTCTCCTCGATCGGGGCGCGCGGTAAACGTGCGGAGCGCGTTGCCGATGAGGCCTGCCAAGTGTTGGCAGATTATCTGAAATCAGACGCAGCAAGTGAGCCGCACCTTGCAGACCAACTCGTTCTTCCGATGGCACTAGCGAAGGGAGAATCCCGTTTTACTACCTCTCAAATCACACGGCACCTCACCACA
>JAGWBT010000042.1 GCA_021295755.1 Candidatus Poribacteria bacterium | reverse complement strand
TGTCCGGCCTGATAGAATGCGAGGTTGGACGGGTCGCTGGTGTAGATCAGTCTGCGCTCGCCGCGGGGTTCAAATGTGGGTAGTGCTTCCGGTCTTGCTGTTTCGTTGGTCATGGCATTATGGCTCCGCTCTAATGGGTTCATTGGTTCGTTAGTTGGTTGATTTATTTTTCTTATATTCCCCCTTCGGATACACATGTCGCCCCGCTGGGGCTAAAACCGATCGACCAATCACGTTATCGACAGTTGCAAACTAGCACCATTGGTTAATAGTAGCATAACATATTGTGCGTCCCGACGGGCACTGAATTGTCCAACTAGGTCTCCGAGCTCAAAATATCACGAAATTAGCTCATACGGCTGGCGGTGTCGTGGGCGGGCAGGATGCCCCACCTACGGGGGCTACTTGAGTATCACCATCTTCCGCGTAGCGGAATAATCCCCCGCCGTCAGGGTGTAAAAGTAAACACCGCTTGCCACTGGTTCGCCAAGGTCGTTTTTCCCATCCCAGTGCAGTGCCCTCGACGGCCCTTCGTAGGCTGCGGCAATTCGGTGGCCGACGTCGAGTGTACGAATAATTCGACTATTGGTGTCATAGATTTTCAACGTCACAAAGGTGTCCTCACCCAATCGATACGGAATCCATGTCTCCGGGTTAAACGGATTTGGGTAGTTTGCTAACAGTTCCGTTTTCCTTGGTGTTAGGGATACCAAGAGCTGTTCAAGCACCACAAGTCCGCGCTTCACGGTTGGATCCCTAAGTTCAAGAGAGCTTACGTCAGTTAACCAACCCTGAACCTTTACCGCTGTTAGTGTTTCAGGTACTTGTGGTCGCGCTAAGGGCGCAGCTGCCGTATCCGCAAACATACCCGCAACTAGAATCAGATCAAAAATATCAACAATTCGATCTTCGTTGATATCCGCTGCCAGATTTCGCCCTTGATTTCCGTACTCAGATGCAACCGATACCAAATCCAAGATATTTACGGTTCCGTCGTGGTTGACATCCGCAGTAATCGGTGGTGATCCCGTATCGGAGATAGCATAAAAAGTGAGCGGACTCTCAATTCCAACGACAGATACCTTGATGGCGTTTCTGCCGATATTCGGTCCTAGCGTAAGCGTACTCTCCGCTCTGCCGTTTTCATCGGTAGTTGTGCTTGTGATACTAAGCCTGCCACCGCCCGCAATCACGGTGAATGTGACTGGAACTCCTGCGAGTGCAGAACCGTTCTCGTCTTGGACCTCAATGACAAATGGAGAGGACAATGATGCGGAGGGTATGCCGTGTTGATTATCGCCTGAGATTTTCACAAGCGCGGGATGCGCCTGATTCTCGAAATATACCGTAACTCCTCTGCTTTGAAGCATTGGAATATGTGTGTAGATGGATTGGTAACTCAGGGGATTTTGGCGTATATAAACTGTATCTCCATGTCTTAACCCTGTGTTTGCGGCTAAGGGTGAGATATCCGAGACGTTATTGCTTGAAAGATCTATCCATTTCAAACTGACTAGTCCCGCCACAGGGGAGATGTCGGAGATGTTGTTACCCAGAAGATCCAGTCCAGTTAGGTTGATTGCGCTTTCAAGTCCGGTCAGATTGTGAATGCTTGCCCCCGGTACTGTAAGGCAGGAAAAAATTACCATCTCTGACGGGACGATTGGGGCCCCTTCTGCTTTATTGAGACCAGCCTCAACTGCAGCGCGGAGGTTGGGATCAGGGAAGGCGACCGCAGCCCCCGCTACAGCGCTAAAGGTGACCGCACCCTCAATGCCAGCGACAGACACCTCGACTGTATTGGGTCCGAGATGCGGTCCCAGTGTGAGTGTGCTTTTTGCCCTGCCGGTATCATCGGTTTCAGTATGTTCTACGCTGAGCGTACCGCCGCCAGCAGTGACAGTAAACGTGACGGCATACCTCCGAGGGGCAGGGTAATATTCCACATCCCGCACTTGAACGACAAACGGGACGGGTAATGGAGTATCGGGCAAGCCGCGCTGATTATTGCCTGAGATTTTCGACAGTGGTGGAAGCGTTTCGGAGAACAGAACATAATCTTCCCAAGCGACATTTCCATGTATATCAACGGCTGCAGCAGCAACTGGATGCCTCAAGGGGTTGAAAAGATTCGTAGACCGATTGGACGGGATAACGCCGTTATAATCAAATTCAACGAGGGTGTCTGTTTCGCCAGTCAAGCTTCGACACGTTATGACTTCCCAAAAGCCGGCACCTGCATGCGGCTCTATTGTTTTCGTGTGTAAAAGTATTTGGTGAAGCCCTTCTGAATCACTGACTTTGAGTTGGATCGGGATGCTTTTTGACCACGGTAGATATTGCGGATGGGAAATGAGTTCGATGGTCGGAGCCTGCCCTTTTTCAATTGGGATATTGAGATTGAAGTAAGGATGCACGGACAAATATTTGGCACTGCATGCCGATAACCGATCTCGCTCCGAACCATACGACATGATGTACGCGTTATCGCTGAAATTGTGTTTCAGTCCGAAGGCGTGTCCCAGTTCATGCGCCAGCCACTCCTGTTCAACTGCAATAGCAACCGATGCATATCCTCCAGATTTCCCTCTATTGTCTCCAATGCCGGCGTAGCGACAATAACTGCTACGAATTCTGTTTATGCTATTGTCAATGATGATGAAGTAGATGTTTGTCTTGCGATTAAACACTCGGTCAGTCTCGGCGAATGCAGCGTTTAATGCGTTGCCAAGATAGTAACGGTCGGGGTGCTGTCCATCCACACGATGCACTATCGGCTCGCCTTGGGAGTCGGTTTCAACGCGGAAGGTTGTCTTCCCATAGCCGTGTGCCTCCATCTGTTCGGCATAGAAGGTTTGAATTTCGCGGATCTCATCTTTCATCCGTTGGACCACGTTGGCGCGGTAGGGTCGGTCGTTGGGCAAGAAGTAGATGAGTCGCACCGTACGCGGTTCACCGACATTCAAATCTGCAACAGAAGTTTGGGCATAGTGACGGTTGGAATATTGGTTTGAATGCTGTTTCTCCTGTTGATCATCAATAACACCGCAGAAGGATGCCGTGTGCCCCCACGAGAGCTGGCTAGCGGCAATGGTTGGGTTGTGTGTGCCGCCGGTAAGACAGATCGAGATTGCATACCAGATGCCACAAAGAAATCGTTTATTCATATATTTCCTTCTCAAGAATGCTTAGGTTAAATGTGTCTAAGCCACTCTCGTGATACGAATACGGAATTGTTTGATTCTCGTTTGACCTTTCATACATCACGTTCTGGATTTGGTTGTTGTATTCTAAAGCGCTCCCTTCTGACGGAGTGTCTGAATCTCTTGGGGGGACATGTTGAGATAATTTCCAAGCACTTCGTCCGTATGCTCGCCTAGTTGTGGTCCACGACGATGTTCAGCCTTGGAATTGCTGATCTTAATCGGGCTTGCTACCTGACGCGCAACGCCGAATTCCGGATGTGGAATCTCAAGTATCATTTCATCTTCAGCCACCTGTGGGTCACGGAATGCCTCTTCGACGGTGTTTACAGGGGCGCACGGGACTTCGCCCTTGAGCAGCTCTAACCACTCGGCGGTTGTTCGCTGGCGGAACAGGTTTTTCAGAATCGGCACCAGTGTGTCACGATTCTCCAACCGATCTGCGAAACTGCGAAAGCGTGGGTCGTGGGTCAATTCCGGTGCGCCGAGAATCCGCACTAGGCTTTGGTAGAAGTTTTCCTTTGCACACGCCACGACAATCCAGTTGTCCTTTGTCGGCATCACCTGAAACGGCACCTGAGATGGATGTGATGAGTCTGCCATTCGTTGCGGTTGATAGCCTTTTGTGAGGTGCCAAGCCCCTACATAACCCAATTGCGACAGAGCGGTGTCGAATAGACTCACATCGACATCGCAGCCCAAACCGGTGTCCCGCGCCCGCAGAATGGCACTCATCAAACCGAGGGCCGCCATCACGCCCGCGCTCAGGTCGACTAAGGATAGTCCGGTCTTCTGTGGTGGAGAATCGGGTTCGCCCGTTATGCTCATCCAGCCGGCGTATCCCTGCATCAGGTAATCGTATCCCGGCTCGGCGGCGCGGGAGCCGCTGCGCCCGAAGGCGGAGAGGGAGCAGCACACGATTGATGGCTTCACCTTGCCGAGGGCTGCGTAGTCCAAGCCGAGTTTGGCAGGCAGGTCGCCGCGCAGGTTGTTGAAAACGCCGTCCGAAATGGAGACCAGCCGGTGGAAGACCTCGGTTGTATCGGCGTGTTGCAGATTCAAGGTGATACTCTTTTTGTTCCGGTTGAAACTCTGAAAATAGACGCTATCCTTCTCAGCGGTATAGGGCGGGACATAACGCGCCACATCTCCACCTGTTTCGGGGTTTTCAATCTTGAGGATTTCTGCTCCCAAGTCTGCGAGCATCATCGTCCCCCATGGACCTGCGCCGAACTGTTCGACCGAGACAATTCGCACCCCCGCCAGCGGTGGACGCGTATCGGTGTTTCTGTGAACATTGGTTCATTAGTGTATTGGTTCATTTATCCATCTGACGCATTACGTTTCACGCATCACACTTCTAAACTATTTTAGGGAAGAGCTCCTTTTTAGGAGCGTTGTCTCGTTTGTAGACCATGATAGCGCGGACGAGATCAATGACCACCCCTCCGTCCTGATTAATACCCCGTGAGCGGACCCTGACAATACCTGCTTCAGGATATGAGTTCGACTCGCGCTTCGATAGTACCTCCGTTTCGCAATAGAGCGTATCCCCTATAAAGACTGGATTCGGCAATTTAACTTCTTCCCAGCCCAGATTTGCCATCGCATTTTCGCTGACATCTGGAACGCTCATGCCGGTGATCAGTGCCAGTGTGAAGGTGCTGTTGACGAGGATTTGCCCCCACTTTGTCTGTTTGGCGTAGTGTAGGTCAAAATGCAGCGGATTGGTGTTATGGGTGAGTTGGGTGAATAGTGTGTTATCCGCTTCGGTGACCGTATGTCCGAACCTGCTTCGATAGACAGCGCCGACTTCAAAATCTTCATAGAAGCGCCCCTCCCAACCCGTTTGAATTTTATCTTTGGATCTCGGCATTTATCCCTCCTGCTATATTGGTTTATTAGTTCACTAGTTCATTAGTTCATTGGTTCCTTT
This sequence comes from Candidatus Poribacteria bacterium, assembly GCA_021295755.1. NCBI lineage: Bacteria > Candidatus Poribacteria > Candidatus Poribacteria bacterium. The sequence continues at coordinate 19,573 of JAGWBT010000042.1, read as the reverse complement.
TGTTTTCACGCATTACGTTTCACGCATCACGTTTCACGTCCCGATAAATCGGGATACTCGGAACAGGACATTACGTTTCACGTTTGAGATGTTGCCTATAACTCTACAACGGATGCGAGGAATAATCAAGCCCTTTTGCCCTTGCGCCACCTTCGTGTTTGTGCTATAATTCACGCACTATGAATGCTGAGAAGTCTGTTACAACCACGGGTCCAGTTGCTACAAATAAGAAAGCGCGGTACGATTATCATCTGATCCCTTCAAGGAACGGAGGTCAAGGCGATTCGTAGCGGCAGGATGAATTTGACCGATAGCTACGCTCGTGTCGACGATGGCGAGGTCTTTTTGATTGACGCCCATATCGGTCCTTACGAGCAGGCTAATCGTGAGAATCACGAGCCGAAACGCAAACGGAAGCTTCTGTTGAACCGCCGAGAGATTAAGCGGATCGAAGGGAAAACCCGACCCACCGGCATGACGATTGTGCCGACGAAGGCTTATTTTAGTAAGGGTAAGGTGAAGGTTGAAATTGCGTTAGCGCGCGGTAAGCACGATTACGACAAGCGCGAGGATATGCGGCGGGAAGCAGACCAAGCGTATGCCGCTTATACGTTAGGAGCAGACGCAATTATGGCTTTGAAATTTCAGTGTAAAAGCTGTGGGAAAGATATTGCCGTTAAGTTTTTGAAAATTGGCGAAGCTGCCAAGTGCAAAAACTGTGGGGCAAGTAATGCTGTTTCCGAATCAGCCGAAGAGATTAGTGACGAAGCCGCAGAAAGTATAATTAAGGCTCCAGTCTTCGAATCAGTAAGGGACATTAGCGCGGAATCCATTAGTGCCGAACCCGCGCAAAGTGTACCTATAGCTAAGGCATTACGCAGAGTCGGTAGAATAGTAATAGGCATCGGAATTATTGTGGGAATAGTTGGGGCTATAAGAGTGATGATTCGACATCCCGCACCCGATCAAACTATGGCAGTGGCTCTTAGCGTAGGGATGACATGGCTTAGTAACATGTTTTTTTTCTGCATTCTTAGTGTGCTTTGTTTAGGGGTTGCTAAGGTTGTTGAACTGTTCAACAGATAGGACAATCGGGATAGTTTCCTACTTACATACGGGGGTGAATAAAGGTTGCATGCCGAGGTCTCCGCAGGCCTCGTTAAACAGGCGGAAACAATTTAATTGCCGATGAAGAATTGGCTCTAGCCGCTTAATAAAGTGGCTCGTCCGGCTAATTTGCGGTCCCGTCGAGTTAGCCCGACGTCAACAAACGGGCTATGCGCCTTACTTGTTCTCAAGGGGCATGGCGCGAGAATTAACTTGAGATAGTCCGCTGTGAATCCGGCATAAGGGAGTCTTGTGGACGAAACACCAAAGCTTATGCTAAGCATGTAGTAGCCTTTATTGAAATGTTCTCGGACGCGGGTTCGATCAGTCTGGTCGACTTGGAGGGCAACCTCCTCGATTAAACTTGGCTTACATCGGTGAAACCTAAGAGATGGCGACATCTTATGGCAACACCGAGGGATTGTATGGTCCTGTAGAGACTGTAATGATAGGAGATAGTGTCAATTGACTGACGTCGAAAAGGCGTATCTCGCTGGGATTATTGATGGTGAAGGAACTGTAACGCTTACTAGGCGACGTAAGAATCAAATGCCAAGTCCACAAATTAGTGTGAGTAATACTCACCTTGAGCTTTTGGAGTATATTCAACTATTACTAACTGTGGACGCATACAAGCCAAAAAGAAGTCACAATCACACCATCGACAATCTTGGCATTGGCAAACGCACTCAGTTAGTGCCAGCTTATATATTCTTGAGGAAATACGCCCATTTTTATGTGTCAAAAAACAACAGGCCGATTTAATTATCAAGCATTATAAAGAAGTAACTCCCCGAAATGGAAGGTACTCTCCCAAGCTGCTTGAAAAGAAGAATTGGCTGGTTGAAACGGTTCAAAACTTGAATCGCGGCAAATCTACATCTCCTATAATACGCTAGGCTCCACCATTTTGGTTGGATGAAGATATAGTCCACGCCTCTGGGAAACCGGGGGGTTAACGTGTCCCGCCACCTCCATTTTTTTTGGTATATTTGTTCATTAATTTATTGGTTCATCAGAATCTTCGGGATGGAACCCCCATCTCTTTAGAGTGGGGAGGAAATCCCGCCTCTTTTTTGTTGATAAAACTGCATAAATATGATAAAATTCTCTTGTCCTTTGTAGGGGAGTTCTACACCGTCGCTAGGCGGTGTCCCCTACAACCCGCTAGAACCGGGCATGAAGGACAAAGGACAACACCATGAAAAAGACATTTGAATACAGAGCCTATCCGACAGCCAAACAACGGCATATCTTCACCGTTTGGTTGGCACTGCTGCGCGCTATCTACAATCAAGCACTTGCATGGCGCATCCACACATACCAATCAACAGGTCTAACAGTCAAAAGGACAACACAAGCCAACGCTTTGCCGTATTTGAAAAAGGAATCTAAATCGTTTGTCGGTCTCCATAGCGATGTGCTCCAAGATGCTATACGCCGTTTGGACAAAGCCTACCAAGCCTTTTTCCGGCGTGTCAAGGCCGGTGAAGCCCCCGGCTTCCCACGCTTCAAAGGCGAAGGACGGTATCGGTCAATGACCTTTAGTCACCTGTCTAAAAAGCTAATCCGAAACGTGCGTGGCAAGTTTGCCAAAGTCGTTGTCCCCAAAATCGGACACCTCAAGATTCGCTATCACCGTCCCTTGCCTGACGGGCAGATTAAGAACCTTACCATCTCCAAGAAGGCGTCCGGCTGGTATGCTACAATCCCCGTTGAGGTGTCAGACCCTGTGGAAGTACCCGTTAATACCACGCTCGGCGTGGATGTAGGCCTGAACGCGTTTGTCGTTGATTCGGACGGTGAACGGGTAGAAAATCCTCGCCACTATCGTCAATCTGAAAAGAAGCTTGCTAAACATCAGCGCGTACTTTCGCGACGCAAGAAAGGGAGTAAACGCCGTGCGAAACAACGTGAAGTCGTATCCCGGTGTCATCAGCGCATAGCGAACCAACGAAAAGACTTTCAGTTTAAGACCGCGCACCGTCTCTTTGAAAAGTGCGATGCAGTCGCGGTAGAGAACTTGTCGATTGACAACATGAAAAAGAATCACTACCTCGCCAAGAGCATTTCGGATGCAGGGTGGGGCAACTTTCGTCTGAAGCTGCAGAGCAAAGCTGCAACCGCTGGCAAACGGCTGAAGAAAGTGAAGCCTCACTACACTTCGCAGAGATGTTCGGGTTGTGATTCCATTGTTTCTAAATCGTTGTCGGACCGTGTCCATGATTGCCCTCACTGTGGACTGGTATTAGACCGTGACCATAATGCTGCAATAAACATTAAAAAGGCTGCTGTAGCCTTGCGTGGAGGTGGGGTGGATTCAATCACCCCCGAAACACCCTTCTCGGTTAGGAGATTTCTAACAGACAGGGACAGAAGCGCGAAACCAAGTAAGCCCCTTACCTGTTAGGTGATACCTAACAGAGAGGCGGACGCTTCAAACAAGCCCCGTCTCTTCAGGGCGGGGTAACTGACTGAATTGTTTTTCTATGCACATGTCGTCCCGCAAGTTGGGAAACCCCGATTTCATCAGGGGCAGGCTCTGCACCACGTTGGATCATTGGGGCTGGCACGTCCGAGAGGATCCGTCCGTACCGAGACCAAGCGTGACCGGGGATGCCCGACCTAGGGTATGGTGTGTTTTGATACACGTGTCATCTCGTTGGGGTTTTAGATGGGCGAGGTGACCTCGCCCCTACTAGTTATTTCTCCCATAAATGGCAATATCCTTGTAATCTCTGCTCGTTACAATTGAGTTAATCATTTTGACCCCTAACAATGTTACAAGGAGGAACTGAACCGTGCAAACGTTAAACCGAGCCAAGCTCATCGTGAGATCGCATGTGAACGATCTCCTAGAGAAAGCGGAAGATACGCGCAAAACGCGAGGTCTTATGGTGGAAGAGATGCGCCAGAACGTGCGGGATGTCAAGGCTTTAATCGCTGGTGCGATTGCAGATCTCAAGCTGATAGAGCGGGAGATCGACGCGCATGGAACCGAAGCCGATAGGTGGGAGGATAAGGCGGTCTTTGCCCTGAAAAAAGGGGAGGAAGATCTCGCCCGCCGGGCACTCGCCCGCAAAGGTGAGCATATAAGCAAAGCAGACCTATATCGTGAGCAGATTGGCGCACAGCAGGAGATAATCGACTCACTCAAATCCAGTTTGAAAACGTTAGAGACCAAGCTAGACACGACGCGCTTTCAAACTGCGAAATTGGCTGCCGCTGAAAGGTTAGGGACATGGCAATCCACCGTCGGTGCGACGCCGTCGGCTGAAACAGTGATCGATACGACTGCGTTTGATGCCTACGATCGGTTAGTAGACCGTGTCCGTGATCTCGAAGCGCATGCGGAAGCGTTGGCTGAGTTGACGCAAGGCGACGACCTTGAGCAGAAATTTCATGAACTTGAGAACAGCGAAAAGGTCGAGGCAGACCTTGCGGCATTAAAAACCAAAGTCCATCCTGAAGATCAGGGGAGTACACCCGCAACGGAGTGACGCGGATGGCTGATTTTCATCGGTTACCGGTTCGTATTCAGGAGACGACCCAAGACCAGTTGGGTGCGGATGAACAGATTATGCTGTGCACCCTTGGAAGGTCTAGCTTGCTGAACCCCGATTTTGTGGTCATTACATCTGACCGGGTGTTGGTGTTGGAGGAGCGTCAGATGGGGAGTATGAGTGCTTCGTACATCAACATTCGGTGCAATCTCTCGTTTTCTCAGATTACGGGGATCAAACTGGACCAAAGTCTCAAACACCGCATCTTTGGACAGGCTGCGCTTGAAATAACAGTGAATGGGGATAAACATCTAATTAACAACATTAGCTACCGCGATGCCAAACGCGCAATGACGTTGATTTCCTCTTGCTGCGAATAATTTGTGAGCGGGAGCAGATATGGGCGATTTTCTGAATTACGTTGCACTTAGGCTTTCAAAGCTATTTCCCAGAAAGGCGCGCTCCATGACCGATAATCAACTGGTCGGTTTAAGGGGGCGCGTGATTAGCGGTAGGGTTACAACCACGTTTGGGACAGCGCGTGTCTCGACGCCGAATGGCTCCGAGCTGACTGTTAGTTGCCGTGTCCGTGATGGTGAGGCTGTTCCTTTGAAGGGAGACACGGTAATTCTTGTTGCCTACGATTTGCGCGGAGAGATTTTTGATGTGACGAAAGCGGATACTTGGCTCATTTCATTATGATTATGCGGAGTCATGATGACAAACCTGAATTGGTATATCAGACAATCACGGGTTGTCGATGACAAGGCAAGTGGCAACATTCTTGTAACATCGCTTGCACCATCGACGGCTCCAATTGAAATTTCAAATTAGCAAAGGGAGTCTAAGATGAAAGAACAAGCCGATGAACATCTCCAAATGAACGGAAAGAACATGATCGCCGTGGAAGTCGCGTTCATTTCTATTGATGCAAGTAGTGGTGCCCCAATCCTCTTTTTGAGGGAGACAGAAGGCGATCCAAAATTGGTGCTACCGATATGGATCGGACAAGGAGAGGCGCTCTCGATTCAGTTCCAACTCAAGGGTGAAGAGCCGCTACGTCCGATGACGCATGATCTGATGAAAAACATCATCGAAAGCCTTGATGCGACAGTTGATGCGGTCTATGTGCATACCATGAAAGACTCGACCTATTTTGGGCAGATCGATGTCGTTGCTAACGGCAAGACACTGGAGATTGATGCGCGTCCGAGTGATTCGATTGCGCTCGCCTTGAGATTGGGGGTGCCTATCTATGTGGCGGAATCAATTGTTCAAGAGATTGGTTTCCCTGAGACAGAGTTGAGGGAGGCAGAGCGACAGCAGTCTCAAGATGAGTTAGAGCATTTAGATGAAGAAACACTGGGTAGATATACAGTGTAATTGCTGAAATGGGTAAGGGAGTGACCACCAATGCCGATCTTTGAGAAACTCAGGCGGATATTCAATTCAAACATAAACGACCTGCTAGATCGGGTTGAAGATCCGGAAAAGATCTTGAATCAACTCTTGGAGGATATGCAGCAGGAACTCAAAGAGGTAAAGATCCAAGTCGCTGCGGCGATCCGGGACGGTAACAAATTTGAAGCGCAGTGCAAGGAGAACTTAGAGGGTGCTGAGAAGTGGGAGAAGCGTGCCATCGTGTTTATCCAGAACGGCGATGATGTTCGCGCTAAAGAAGCCCTTCGCCGCAAGCGGTCTTCCGAGGATTTGGCAGCGGGTTTTCGTGAACAATTTGAGGCGCAGCAAGAGAGTGTTTCTGTACTTAAAGATGGGTTGGCAACCTTAGAACAAAAAATTGAAGAGGCAAAGAGCAAACGTGCTTTGCTGATTGCTCGCCAAAGACGGGCAGAGGCGGAACGGGCAATCCATCAAACCGTATCAGGTATGTCCGATTCCAGTACGCTAAACGCTTTTGATCGCATTGAGGACAAAGTGCTTGATACGGAAGCGGAGGCTGAGGCGTTTAGTGAAATGCGTCAACCGAGTTTGGAGGAGGAGTTTGACAAGCTCGACAAGAAAGACGAAATCGACGATGAACTCGCCAAACTCAAAGCCCGCTTAAAAGAGTAAAAGTGAGAAGGAGTTGTATCCAATGGGGTTGATCAAAAATCTCGCTATCCTCGTACTGATATTCGTGTTGATTTTGATTGGATTGAGGATTGTTTTACCTGTTATCGCTTGGGCATTTGAGCTCGCTTTCACGCTCATCGTGCTTGGTGCGATCGGTTTTGCAATCGTGTATCTCTATCGAAAACTTCGCACCTAACGTTCACTATCTTCATCGTGACCATATTTCCAATTGAACGCCAAGAAGCCGGGAAAGAGTCCATCTCTTCACCCGGCTTTTTTATTTGGGCTGCTTATTGTCTGAATCAGGATTTACAGGATTCAAGGATTCGCAGGATATAGGTTCATTGCTTCAGCAGTCCATTTTTCCACAGCCGATCTCTTCCTGTAGGTCGAGATTCACATCTCGACACTACGAAGACTGACGGGGTTGTAACACAATTACGCTTGACATCGACAAAAATAAACTGTTATCATAAGCCCGATTTGAGAAATGAAAGATCGGATTTCTATTACACGCCAAGTGAGAATCAAAATTTCGTAGTGAAAAATTGGACGAGGTGGATTTTGAAAAAAAGTTGTTTTATATTGATAATTAGTCTCCTCTGCTTGATTGTCCTTCAAGCGAGTGCAGAGGTTAAATGGGATTCATCGAAATTTATGCCGTTAGCAGAGATTGCACCCGGCATGGAAGGGGAAGGATATACTGTCTTTTCCGGCACAACTGTTGAGAAGTTCGGTTTTAAGGTGATCAGCATTGAGTATAACTTCTATCCCAACTGGCACGTGATATGGGTCAAAGGTAGCGGCGAGAACTTTGAAAAGACAGGCGTCGCTGGCGGTATGAGTGGAAGTCCGATGTATATTAACGGACGGCTCATTGGCGCAATTTCTCTCGGCTACTTTTACCAACGTGAACATGCAAACCTCATGGGAGTGACGCCGATTGATTTAATGGTTGAGGTGACGCAGCGGGGGATGCAGCCCAACTTGAGCTATCGGGGCGGGTCGCGTTTTGACTTCGGAGTAGACACGGTGTCAAAGGGCTTTAAAATGTTACCCCTGACTCCCGATGCGAGAGATATTCCTAAAACACGAATGGAAACCTCAGCGACTCCCGATCAGCTTGAGAAGCCGCCACGTCTTCAGATGCCCGTAGCGTTCTCAGGATTGCCGACGGGTGCGATTGGATATTTCAAGCAGTTTTTTGATGCCTATCATCTGAATCCGATACAAGGTGTTGGTGGAGGTTCACCGGTAAAAAGTGCGCCGATTGAGCCGGGACAGATTGTCGGGATTGAGTTTGTTCGTGGCGCTTTTCCCATCTTCGGATACGGCACCATGACCTATATTGAAGGCGATCAGCTTTTGGGCTTTGGTCATTCGATGTTTGGCGAGGGCAATGTCAATCTACCGATGTCCGGCGGTTATGTCCACTTTATTTTACCGAGTACGCTTAGATCTTCCAAAATCGCTGCTCCGACGCAACCGATTGGCACACTCGTCCAAGACCGTCAGGCGGCGATTGCTGGCGTAATCGGTTCCCATCCCAGTTTCATCCCCGTTCATGCGGACATCCAAACAATGGATGGGAAGGTCCACCCGACGCACTATGAAGTCATCCGCCATCGTGATTTTTCGGCGGCATACACCCTGATACCTCTCTGGTTCATCATTGATGGTATTGAAATCTTCAGCGGTGACCACTCCGTCAACGTTGAAGCGAAAATCGTGCTGAAAGATCAGCCGAATCTGACCTCGCGGGAGATTGTGCGACGAAATGTGTACTCCTCCAGCGGCTCACCGGGCTTTCAGGCGACCCGGGCACTGACGCCGCTGTTTAGTTTAATTGGCAATCAATATGAAAAGATTGATGTTGAACGTATAGACATCAACGTCAAAATGGAGGATAAACGGAAAACAGCGGTGATTGAAGCGATACGAATTGACAAGAATCGATACCGCCCCGGCGAAAAAATTGAAGTAACGATGCGCCTGCGTCCATACCTCGAAGTACCGATCATCCAGACCGGTACGATTACGATTCCTGAAGATGCTCCCGACGGTTTAACCACCCTTCTTGCGATCAGTCCGAACTTATATGAAGGTTGGCAGCGGACGAGGGCACCCTTAAACTATCAACCGACAAACATCAACCAATTGATCAAACTGTTGCAGCGAGAGGAAAATAATAGTGACATTATCTTGGAACTTTTTGTGCCGAGGGTAGGGATGACTATTCAGGGAGAAGAGTTTCCTGAACTGCCGGTGTCGATGCTCTCCGTGATGAGCACACCGACCCAATCTGGTGAAGGCGGTCCCACCCGCGGTACAACGCTGCATTTTGAAAAGGTCTCCACACCCTATGTGGTCTCTGGTAGTCGATTTTTGCGGTTTACGGTTGATCGCAACGCCCCGTAATTTTTGAAGATCTATAGGTTCTGCTAATGTGTGCAGTAAACCTAATGAACCGATGAACTAATGAACCAACCCAACGGAGGATTTCTCTTTCATGACGTTTTACCGTGCTTTTTATATTTTTAGTGTCGTTGTCATTTTCTTTTCGATCCATCTGCTACCGGTGTTCGGAGTGACGACACGGATCTGGGAACAGCAGCGCCAAAAGGACTTTGAATCGGGTAAACTCGAAAATGTTTCGCTTTCAAGTAAAGGCGAGCTTATGTTGACGCCTAAATTGGATGCCTTCTTTGAGGATACCAAGGAGATATATGTCTGGTGCCTCGCCGAGGATTCCAAAGGAAACATCTATGCCGGCACAGGAAATAGGGGCAAGATATACCGAATTACGCCCGATGGCGAGTCGTCGCTCTTTTACGATTCACCAGAAGTTGCGATCTTGACGTTGGCTATCGACCCCAATGACAACATCTACGCCGGTACTGCCCCGGACGGGTTAATCTACAAGCTCACGGACAGTAGCACCCCGCCGACGACGATACTCAGTTCTGAGGAGAAGTACGTTTGGGCGATGACCTTTGATGACGCAGGGAACTTATACGCATCGACCGGAACCGGTGGAAAGATCTACAAGGTTACGCCTGATGGAAAGACCAGTGTTCTCTATGATTCCGATGAACGTAATATGTTATGTTTGCTCTATCATCAGGGAATGCTGTATGCCGGGAGCGATGGTAAAGGCACTATCTATAGCGTCAAAACAGAGGACGGCGCGGCATCTGTGATCTATCAAACCGGGCAGAAAGAGGTACGCAGGCTTGTTATCGGGGCGCATGGAGTAATCTATGCCGGAACTGTCACGACAGCAGCGCCGCAGCCCGGTGGTCCGCCGCCCGGTCCGCCCGGTCCTTCACCGTCCGGCAATCGTAATAGTGAAGAAAAGAAGTCAAGGGTCTATAAGATTGAGCCAGATGGTATCGTGTCGGTCATGTGGGAGGTGCCCGAGCCTCTGATTCTGTCGATGGTAGTTGATTCGGAGAAAGGCCTTTACATCGGTACAGGGGATAAGGGGAAGCTGTATTGGGTCAACACAGATGGCGATTCTGTCTTTAAGGGCAAATGTAGTGCGAGCCAGATTGTGGCGATGCACCGCACCACAAATTCAAATAAACTCTTGCTTGCTACAGGGAATGCTGGGAAGATTTTTGAATTGAAATCGGATTACCTCGCTGAGGGAACGCTTGACTCCAAGGCACACGATACAAAGGTTATTTCGCGATGGGGTAAGTTGTCGTGGGAAGCCGTTATACCCGAAGGAACAGTTGTCTCTTTTGTCACCCGATCCGGTAACACAGAGAAACCGAATGGTACATGGACCGACTGGTCAGAAGAACTGACGGCCTCAGAAGGGTCCCAAATTACCAGTCCCGCCGCTCGGTACATTCAGTGGCGTGCCAAACTCACAACGAGTGAGCTATCCGCGACACCTGTCCTCAAAAAAGTGAGTGTCGCTTCTGTTCAAGCCAATACCGAGCCACGATTCACCTCGGTTGAAGTCCGTCGAGGCGGTGCCTCCGACACACCAAGTCCGCCCAAGGGCGTTAGTATGCCGCGGGAAAGTCGGGCACCTTCCAATCCAGAAGGGGATAGTACAAAATACACTGCGGCGTGGAAGGTGAAGGATGACAATAATGATACGCTGCAGTTTAACGTCTATTACAAGGGAGTCGAAGAGACAAGTTGGAAACTCCTCAAGGAAGAGTTGAAGAAGAGCAGTCATGCTTTGGATACCACCTTAATGTCTGACGGACGTTATGTCATTAAAGTCAGCGCGACGGACAAGCTCAGCAATCCGCCCAACTTCGCGAAATCTACCGAGAAGATTAGCGATCCCTTTGATATTGATAACAGTCAACCGTTGGTCACTGATATAGCTGCGACAGCAAATGAAGATCAAACCTATCAGATCACCTGTACGGCGGCGGATCCGTTCAGTTACATCCAGAAAGCGGTTTACAAAATTGACAGCGACGAAGAGTGGCAGGTCATCTTCCCCGACGACGGCATCTTCGACTCCAAGCGCGAAACTCTATCACTTCACACCAACACCCTACCAGCCGGTGAACATACCATCACCATTCGTGTCACCGATGCAGCGGGGAACACAGGTGTTGGACGCGCCACTTTTTAGTTCATTGGTTCATTGGTTCATTGAGCACCTGAATGCGATGCCTATTATCTCGTTGGGGTTTTTGGGTGGTAGATTCGGATTATACTACTATCAATTGAGGGAAAGTCTATGATTATTGATTCACACAGTCACGCATGGCCACGTTGGCCCTACCAACCCCCTGTTCCTGATGGCGATAGCCGTGGCAGGATTGAACAGCTGCTCCATGAGATGGACCGGCACGGCGTTGATCAAGCTGTTCTGGTATGTGCCAGAATAGATCACAACCCGGATAATAACGACTATATCTTTGAGTGTTCCAAGCAGTATCCGGACCGTATCATTCAGTTCGCCGATGTTGATTGTTCGTGGACGGATACCTACCATACTCCGGGTGCCGCAGATCGGCTCGCGGAGGCAGCGGATAAATACGCATTGAAGGGATACACACACTACTTCAGGGGCGACGACGATGGCAGTTGGTTCTTTACGGATGAAGGGCAGCGATTCTTTCAGACTACGGCAGATCGCGGGTTGATTTCCAGCCTCGCAATGGGACCTCAGCTGCAGGCGCCGTTACGCAAATTGGCGGCACAGTTCCCTTCCGTCACCTTTCTCTGCCACCACATGGGCGGTGCAAGAGCCGGGGAGGAACCGCCCTATCCGAATTTGAAGGAGATCCTTGCGTCGGCAAACACGCCGAATATCAACATCAAAATGTCCGGATTCGGGTATGTCTCTCAAGCTCCATCGGAATACCCCTATTCGGATACCGGCTGGATCGTCCGCGCACTTTACGAACATTTCGGTCCGGATCGCCTCTGCTGGGGGTCGGACTACCCTGTGGTTCGTTCCTACATGACCTACCAACACTCCCTTGAAGCGTTCCGCACACATTGCACCTTCATCCCAGATGCCGATAAGGAGCGTATCCTCGGTGATTCGCTTCACCGGTTGCTGACTGTGGGGCAGGGTGGTTAGGTCGCTAAAGATATGAGAGAAAAGATTGAGTCTCTTATTTTTTCCTTTAACAATCACAGGAGGTTCAAAATGAACATAAGACAGTTTACCAAAGTCGCGTCTTTCTTGACGATTGTCGCACTCATTGTGGGGCTTTCCGTCTATAACCCAACTGAGCAACTTGTCGTCGCCGCCGCACAGGCTGAGATGGAAGATGCAGAGAGAGAGATGCCCATTGGCGTTGTTATAGCTCAGACGGGACCATTCGCGTCCCCGTATGGTCTGTCAATGCTAAATGGCTTTGAGCTAGCCCGCAAACAGATGAACGACTCAGGAATCCTCGGCAATACCAAAATCACCTTCATCGTTGAGGATGATCAGAGCGTGAGCGCCGTTGAACCGGTTAAAAAATTGATTCATCAAGATGGGGTGGCTGCTATCGTTGGTTTTGCTATTTCAACTCAGCTTGAACAGGTAATTCCAATTGCCCAAGAAAATAGTGTTATCATTGTTAGTTCGGTCTCGTCTGCCCCAGGGCTGAGTGCACGTGGCGATTTTATCTTCCGTTCAGGACTGAACTCAGGTGTGCTTAATCCCGCTGCTGTCAAGGCGACTCAGGAGAAATACGGTTACAAGCGGGCGGCTACGATATATCACCACCGCGATACCTACTCTACGCGTAGTGACGAAGCGTTTAGGACTGCGCTTGTTGAGAGCGGTGTCCAGATTGTGGCGACAGAGATCTACGAAGGTGACGAGACCGACTTTTCGGCGCAATTAACGCGGATAATGAAGTTAAATCCTGATGTCCTCTTTATCTCCGCTTTAGGATCCCACATACCTCTAATCCTGATTCAGGCACGCGATCTCATGCCTAGTATACACGTTATTGTTCCCGAACTGACCAGTACTGAGGTGGAAGCCGCGGGTGCTGCTGCCGAGGGAGCAGTTACTTCCATAGGTTGGCTCAGCACGGCTGACACGCCATTGAGTCGAGCGTTCGTCGAGAGTTATATCAGGACATACGCGGCAGAGCCACCGGCTTGGGCGGCACAGTCTCATGCTGCCTTCCATATTCTCGCTATGGCAATTGCAAACGCACAATCGGTCAATCCAAATGCGATTCGGGACGAGCTAGCGAAGACTACGGATTCGGACACCGTTTTGGGTAAATTCTCTTTTGACCCCAACGGAGAGGCAGTTTATGACCCGATAGTCCTTACCGTCAAAAACGGTGCATTTGAGGTTTTTGAGTAATCCTCGGCGGAACTCCCCAATCATGCCAGACGCTCCAAGTCCGAAATTCCTTGCCGACGAAAATGTGGGAAAGCTTGGCAGATGGCTGCGGATTTTAGGATACGATGTAGCCTATCAATCTCCCGCGCTCGATGCGCAGCTTGCGCTCAAGGCGTTGCGTGAGAATCGCATAATCTTGACGCGGGATCGGGAGTTTGTGGAGCGTCGCATGGTCGAGCGATATCTCCTACTCACCAGCCAAGATCCGGTCGAGCAGCTCAAGCAGGTCATTCAAACCTTTCACTTAGAACTCGATCATAATTCCTTCTTTACACGATGCCTCGATTGCAATACCCCTATCGAATCCGTTCCCAAAGCGGAGGTGCAATCGGTTGTGCCGGAGTATGTCTATCGCACACAGGATCGGTTTCATCGGTGTCCGACCTGCGACAAGCTGTTTTGGGCGGGCAGCCATACGAGCAATTTTCAGGAGTGGTTAAAACGGGTGAGCGGAATGTAAAGAGGGGAAGCGAGGAGGCGTGGGAGCGGGAAGGCGAGAAAGCGAGAGAACGGGAAAACGAGAAAACCAACTCTCGTTTGCGGCAGAGACGCGGAGAACGCAGAGAAACGCAACGGGGCTTTAGTGGGTGCTGATACACATATCGCACCTCTCTGGTGCTAAATGAACCAATTACGCATCACGTTTCACGCCTTATACTTCGATAATTTCTACATTTGCTCGTGGGAGGACAACCTTAGTTCCGTCTTCGAGTTCAACTTCTAACACACGCACCTTTGCTTCTGTCTCAAGTTCTTGCAGTTCGACTGGTAGGGCGAACACACGTCCCAACCGTCCGAAATAGGGTTCGCGGATGATGCGGATTGGGCTGCCGAGATTGAGTGCATCGCCAGCGCTATCTGCGTCAACTGCGTCTCCTTGCCCCTCGGCGGGGATGATGATTTCCGGTCTTACAACGCCGGCGCGGATCTGTGTCGCGCCATTGATCGAAGTCATCATACCTTCCTGTGCTTTGAGCAGATCGAAGGTCCGCGCCGCCATGCTTATCTCTCCAAATCCTTCCGTGACGACCAGCGTCAGACCGAGCGACTCTGACCCCGTGATTGCGACCCCAAGTTCATATCCTAGCAAGTCACGGAGATCGCTGTCGTGAATGCCGCCCACAATTATCCCTCTGACGCCACCCCGAATTGCTTCTTGGATTGCATCGTTCCCAACGACAGCGCCGCCGCAGAGGATCTTGTCTCGATGTACAGGTTGAATAAGATCCTTGGTCAATGGGGCATCCGGAGAATCCACAACAACTTCGAGTGCTCCAACTGTCTCCCCGCCGACACCAAAAATCCCTTGGATATGCGTTCCATACGCTTCGACGATGGCGCCTTCATTGGAGATAATCTCGACAACTGATCCGGAAATGTGGCCCATGACATTGACAGGGATTGGTGCTTCACGAATGATCACCTGTCCCGTGACATCGGAGATGCTTTCGATAGTTCCATCAATCGGAGCGCGTGCTTGTGACTTAAACAGTCCAAACAAGCCCTTGGTCTCCCCTATAATTTCGTCCTTGCCGATAGGGTCTCCCTCTTTGCTAAGCATGTAGTCCCTTATATCTTCGGTGGGGATACTCAGTAGATTTGCGATATTTACAAGTTGGACATTCCCCGGCAAAGATGCTTTTGCAACTATATCCTCTGACTCGATTTTATCCCCCACTTGAACAGTCACCTCTCCTTCGATTGGAAGTCGGCGCTCGTTGCGTATTGTGGTTCCCGCCGCAACTTTGAGTCCGGGGGTGTATGCGTGTGCCATAAATTTGCCCTTTTGCGTGAAGTCTAATCTATTCCAAGAATCGTAGCTTAATTCGTTGTAGAACAAACGTAATGATAGCAAACTTCCTTTCAAAAAACAATGTAAATCAAAAAGGCAACAAAGGTATTGACAATGGCATCTCACCCCATTATAATGACGAAAAATAGTTGCCACACTCTACATCTTCGTATGCAGCCATCTGTTTGACGGTATATTTCGTGATCGGAGACCGGTTTATGGACGCGACCCCCGAAATCCTGAAGGGTAACAACCCGATGAAGGTGGAACAGATTTTCGGACCCGACATCAAGCCTTATGAGGTGCTTGAATTTGAGTCAATGCTGCGCTATGAGGACTTTCAGATGTTCGGTGACTACGGACTTCAGAAAAATGGACGGGTCATCATTACGCGGGCACCGGCACGCCTCGATGTGATGGGTGGAATTGCGGCGCACTGTGGGGCTAATGCGTTTGGATTGACACTTGAACGTTCCGCTGTGGTCGGTTGTCAGGCCAGGCAAGATCGTCAGTTGAGTACCTTAAATTTTGACGCGGGGCTACACGGTTATCAGTCCGCCCTTCAGATCTCCATTGACGATTTCTACACAGATGGAAACCTAAAATCCTACGAAGCGGTCCAATCACTTTTCGCGCGAAATCCACAAGCCACATGGGTAGGATATGTCCTCGGCGGATTTTTCGCGCTCCTGAAAGAGGGGCAGATCGATTCCCTGTCGAACGGTGTGTCAGTTGTTGTTAAGAGCAATATCCCGGCGGAGGCAGGGATCGGTTCTTCCGCAGCGATCTGCGTTGCGGCGCTCACAGCGATTAATCATCTGTATGAACTCAATCTAAGCGCGCTCGACATCGCTCGGATCGAGGAGATCGTCGAGAACCGTATCGTCGGCGTACCGTGTGAATCGGTGGACGCAATCACTGTTGCCGCTGGACAGAAGGATATCCCGCTTTCCATCTCTAATGAACCGGATCAGATACTTGAAACCGTACCCTTTCCCCCGAATACAAGATTGATTGGCCTCCACAGCAAAGCGCAACGGACCCCAACTAGGCCAGCCTATGTTGATGGGCGTACTGCGGTGTTTATGGGATTGACGATCCTCCAGCAGACCCTTGATCTGGCGGAACTGCGCGATAGCTCTCTATGTCAGTTGTCCACTCGAGAGTTCCGTCAAAAGTGCTGGAAGATCTTGCCTGCGCGGCTGAAGGGGTCAGATTTCCTTGACCGATTTGGCAAGGCAGTTGATCCCTTCACAGACGTGGAGCCTCAAAAGGTGTACGGTGTACGCAGCCGCGTCGAACATACGGTCTACGAACATGCCCGTGTACAACGCTTTGTTGGGCATTTCAAGGAAGCGAACACCAATCCGCAGAACCTTCATCACCATCTCACGGAGGCAGGAAGGCTGATGTACGCATCGGATTGGAGCAATCGTTTCCGCGCCGGGCTCGGTTTGCCCGAAGTTGAACAAATTGTACGGTCTATTCGGAAAGTGGGCGTCCGCGGCGGTCTCTACGGCGCGAAAATTACGAGCAGCGGTAGCACGGTCGCAGTCCTCTGCCACGGCGATGTCTCTAACGCCATGATCCAGATTCTATCTGCATATAAATTGGCGTGGGGGCTTGATGCGGAGGTGTTTGCCGGCTCATCGCCGGGCGCGTTTGAGTTTGGACATGTGGTCTTGCGACTGAGTAAGGAGTAGGGGTTCTGCTAGTGTGGGATTTATAGTGAATTCTAAAAATAAATAGACACCTGCGCTACCCGGTAGGTGCGGTTTTCACCCGCACCGGTTTTGAGTGTCTCATTAATTCTAAGGTCCACTATAGATGCGCCGTGAGACGATTTCGGACTTCTGTAGGTCGATTTTCCAAAATCGACATTTTTGTGTCGAGATATGAATCTCGACCTACAAGTTGATAAGTCAATGAATCGACATAATGAAAACCCTACCCCTCTTTAGTGATATTATTACTGATGTGCCCACAACGGAAGGGGTGAAGTATGCAGGTTCAAAACTGAAACTCCTGCCTCACATATTGCAACTGGCAAAGAAGACCGATGCCAAGACCGTCCTAGATGGTTTCTCAGGAACGACGCGGGTGTCCCAAGCGTTTGCTAAAGCAGGCTATCGAGTACTTTGCAACGACATCGCCCCATGGTCTGAGGTGTTCGGGGTATGCTATCTGCTCAATCGTAAAAGCAAAGCGGATTATATTGAACTTATTAAACACCTCAACACACTGTTACCTAGGGACGGATGGTTCACAGCGCACTATGGAGGCAACCCGACGGCAGCGCAGAAGGGCGGACTCAAGAAACCGTGGCAGATCCATAACACTCGGAAATTAGATGCCATACGGGAGGAGATTGATCGGCTCGATCTGACGAGAGTTGAAAGGGCGGTCGCACTCACAAGCCTCATCCTCGCGCTAGATCGGGTTGATAGCACACTTGGACATTTTGCTTCGTATCTCAGGGAGTGGTCGCCTCGATCGTTTAATGAGCTCGTGCTTGAAGTGCCAGATCTTTTTTGCGCCCACGAGCAGCACGAGGTATCGCGTCGGGACATCTTTGACCTAGTAAGCGATAGAGCGGTTGATCTGGCATACTACGATCCGCCTTACGGATCTAATAACGAGAAGATGCCTCCTTCTAGGGTCAGGTACGCCTCATATTACCACCTCTGGTCAACGGTATGCCTTAACGATGAGCCTGAGTTGTTTGGTAAGGCGTTGCGGCGAAAGGATACGTCGGACACCTTGGCTTCGTCTGTGTTTGAGGAGTTCCGAAGAAACGATTCTACAGGACGCTTCATCGCGGTTGAAGCGATTGAGCAGTTAATTCAGAACACGCGCGCACGGTGGATTATCCTCTCTTACAGTTCAGAAGGACGTGCAACTGCCGGTGAACTCAATGAGATGCTTCGGGATAACGGCTCTCTGGTTGAAGTCGTTGAAATAGACTATAAGCGGAACGTAATGGCGGAGATGCAATCAACCTACCATTGGGTGCGAAATGCTGATATGCCAAATAGAGAATTTCTATTTCTGATCGAAACAGATACCAAAAATTAAGGAGGACATGAATGTCCCAACAACCTATGCGTGGTATGTTCCCAGTCCTGATTACACCCTTTGATGAACAGGATCGTATTGATGAAGACAGTTTGAGAAGTGTCGTCGAGTATAATATCACCGCCGGCGTCCACGGTGTGGTGATAGCGTTTGCTACAGAGATTATGAAACTCACCGAAGCCGAACGGTTGCAGATTGCCAAAGTGGTGGTGGATCAGACGCGCGGTAGGGTGCCCGTCGTTGTGAACACCGGCGCGGTATCAACTGTTGCTACGGTGCAGTATAGCCAGCAGACCGAAGATCTCGGCGTAACGGCGGTGATGTGCACGCCGCCCGCAGCAGACGTTCCGGTGGACGAGAAAAAGGCGCACTTCAAGGCGTTATCCGATGCTGTCGGTGTCCCGATCTTCGTTCAGGAGGCAGGTACGTCGCTCGGTGGGGCGCTGCTACGACAGATTGCGGAAGAGTGCAAGCGGGTGCGCTATGCCAAAGTCGAGAATGCACCGCCGGCGCAGAAGGTCTACGAGGCGATTCAGCATGGAGGCGATCTGGTCACAGTCTTTGGCGGCGCGAGTGGGTCTTTCCTTATCGAAGAACTGCGCCGTGGTTCACAAGGCACGATGCCGTGGCCCAGTCTGCCACACGCTTTTGTCCAAGTCTGGGACCGCTGGCAATCTGGCGACGAAACCGCAGCCCGTAAAGTCTGGGAACGCGAAATTGCCCCGATTCTGCGTGTGGGAGGGCTTGTCCACAAGGAAGTTCTCTACCGCAAAGGCATCATTAAATCCCCACGTTGGCGCTCTCCGCAACCTGCTCCACTTGACGACATGGGTCAGCGGGAATTGGATGAGGTTTGTGAGCGGTTAGGGATTGGGTGATGCGCTTTGGCGCAAACTTTTTCCGTAGGACACCGTCATAACACCATTGAACATTGACATCTAGGAAAAGTTAAAATATAATAATAAGCAAGTTGGGAATTGGAATTCCCTCCTACTCCATAAACATCCGGTAAGGGGTGTAATTCCAAATCGTGACAGGAAACTGAAATAGAGGATTTTATGATGGATATGCTTGATGTTCGTGATTTGCCCGATGATCAGATTGAATTTATCAAAAAAACCTTTAGGTCTAAAACCCAAGTATTCATACTTGGTATACAGATTGCTTTAGCAAGTTTAATCT